>JAGOCE010000376.1 GCA_017998915.1 Candidatus Ozemibacteraceae bacterium | reverse complement strand
CTTCTATACCGAGCCAACGATCTACATCGAATACATGAAAGACATCGCCCGCCTGGCAAAAAAGGCGGGCCTGCCGACGGTCATGGTGACGGCTGGGTATCTGCAGCAGAAGCCGCTCGAAGACCTCCTGGGGCTGATCGACGCATTCACGGTCGGGCTGAAGGGGTTCACCGATGAGTTTTACGAATCGGTGATCAAGGGGAGGCTGCCGCCGGTGCTCGACACATTGAAGCGGATCGCTGCCGCCAAAAAGCATCTCGAGATCGTCACTCTGCTGGTGCCGACGTTGAATGACCGGGAAACGGCGATCAAGGCAGAGGCGGACTGGCTGGCGGAACATCTCGGCCTCGACGTGCCCCTTCATTTCACTCGCTTCAATCCCCAGTTCCAGTTGAAGAACCTTCCGCCCACGCCGGTTGGCGTGCTCGACCGGGCGCGGCAGATCGCGATGGGGTCGGGGCTGCGCTACGTCTACACCGGAAACGTGCCCGGCCATGAGGGAAACCACACCTACTGCCCGACATGCGGCAGGACGGTCATCGAACGCCTGGGATTCCAGGTGTTGAAGAACACGCTCGCCGGCGGCGCATGCCCTGCCTGCCGGACGAGTATTCCCGGTCGATGGAACGGGTCCGGCTCACCCCGGGGAGGATGAATATGATAAAATATAACATAACAAAATATGTATCAATGCGTTTCGTTCTGGCGATTGCCGTTGGCGCGGCTTCCATCGCCGGCTTTCCCCGTGCCGCCTGGTCGGCGCCGAGACCGGTGGCGGAACTCGAGGAGATCCGCGAGGAGATTTCCCTGCTGAACCTTCTGCGCGGCCTGTATCTTTCGAAAGACCAGGTGCGGAAGATCTCCGACCTGGCTCGTCAGGCCCAGAAGTTGCGCGACGCAGCCGTCGGGCCGTTTTTGAAGGAGAAGGAGCGGGTCTTGAAAACGTTCTCCGGCCTGCGCGACTCGCTATACCTGGCGCCAGGAGCTGAAAAAGAGGCGCAGGAACAGGCGAAAAAACTCGATCATGAGATGAAGGACGCGCTGGGGGGCGTGCAGGATCGGATATCACAGATGGAGACGGAGGTCGACGGGATCCTGACGGACGCCCAGGCCTGCATCATAGACGATTTCAAACCGTGCCTGATCCCGCCGAAAGACCTGCGGAACCCCGTTCGCGTCGGCCAGGCCAACGATACCCCGGGCGCGCTCGGCAAGGCAGCCGATCTCATCTGGGCGGCTCCGGACGGCCTGTGGAAGACGCGGGGAAGCAAGCTCCTGGAAACCCTGGCGACACGGCTGGAAGAAGAATCAGGTGCGATGAGCGGGACGATGAAGGCCGACGTGCGCAGGCGCATCGGGGAAATCGCCGCCCGGATCCGGAATACCTCGGATGTCGATTACGCCGTGAAGCGTGGCGACCTGGCGAAGGAGTTTCTGCTGATCGATCCCGGCAAGGCCCTCAAGCAGGGGCACAAGAAAATCGGAAAGAACGGCCGCTGGCTGCTTTCGGATACAGCCGCGCGCATACTTCCCCGCTGGCTCGAGACCATGGATGTGCAGGCCGTTCCCGAGATGCAGGAGCCGGCTGAAGATGCCGAGCTCCGGCTCGATCGCAAGGATATCGCCGCGCGGACGCTCATGCAGCTTCAGAAGCAGTACAAGCGCCGGCGCGCAACGGGAAAACTGCCCCCGTATGATGCCTTCATCAAGCCCGTCATGGACGGGATCAACGCGGATGACCTCCGCGCGTTTCTTGGCGGCGTGCGAACCTGCGCAGCGCAGCTGCTCGACGTCCGATCGGACGTCGATCTCGCCAAACTGTTGGCGCAACTGGCTCGCGGGTATGCGAAGTGGCTCGAACTGCCGCTCTTCAACCCCAAACAGGATCCCTTCGGACTGGCAGCCGACCTCGATGCTGCCCGACAGAACACCGATCATGCACAGGCCTGCGCGGATCTGTTGAAACTGGTCGATACGGTCGGAATGTTTCGCAAGCCCTGACCGGGGCGCAAATCCTTGTTGATGCCTGCAGAGCATGAGCCAATTTCGCGTTCTCGCTCGTGCTGAGCCTGTCGAAGCACGAGAGTCTTTTTTTAGGTCGAGGGGCCTTTCAGGGCGCGGAGACCGTTGGCCACGACGATGACCGAGGCGCCGGTGTCGGCCAGCACGGCCATCCAGAGGGTTGCCCATCCCGCCAGCGACAGGGCGAACACGGCGAGTTTCAGGCCGACGGAGATGGCGATATTCTGCCTGACGATCCGGTCGGAGCGCCGGGCGATGGCGATCAGCAGAGGCAGGCGGCGCAGGTCATCGTGCAGCAGCACGGCGCCGGCGGTTTCGAGCGCGGCGTCGGTGCCGCGGGTGCCCATCGCAACGCCGACGGCGGCCGCCGCGAGAGCGGGGGTGTCGTTCACGCCGTCGCCGACCATCAGGACGGGGCCGGATGTTTTGGTCAGTGCTTCGATGCGGCTGCACTTCGCGTCTGGCGACAACCGGCCCTCGGCCTCGGCGATGCCGACCGTTGCGGCATACTCGCGAGCCGTTTCGTCGCGATCGCCCGAGAGAAGAAGCGTCCGGGCGATACCCGAACGGTTCACCCGCGAAACCGCTTCTTTCGCCTCGGGCCTGATCGCGTCGCCCATCGTGACCGTGCCGAGAAGCGAGCAGCCATCCGTAAGGCAGGAGACCGTCACGCAGGAGGACGGGATGGCGGGCAGATTCCGGAGGGCGTCGGGGCAGTTCTCCAGCGCCCATTCAGACGTGCCGAACCGGTATGTGGTCGCTCCGATGCTGCCCATCACCCCGCGGCCGCGCACAGCCCTGAATCCTTCGACATGGGGAAGCGCGATACCGGCTTCCTGTGCCCGCTTGCGGAACGCCGGCGCCAGCGGATGCTCCGAGCCGGCTTCGAGCGCGGCCGTGATGCGGAGCAGATCCGTCTCGCTCAGGCCGCCGGCCGGAATGAGATCGAGGATACCGGGTTCCCCGACGGTGATGGTGCCTGTCTTGTCGAACGCGACGGTCGTGACGCCCGCCGCCTCCTCGAGCACGCTGCCGCTTCTGACCAGGATACCGGAACGAGCCGCGGCGGCCATGGCCGATACCAGCGTCACCGGCGATGCCAGCACGAGGGAACAGGGGCAGGCGATGACGAGCAGGACGAGCGCGGCATACACGGATGTCGCCGGCGCCGCGAGGCCGAGCACTGGGGGCAGCATCGCGACCGCAGCCGCGATTGCGACGACGGCGGGCGTATAGACGGCGGCGAACCGGTCCATGCCGCTCTGAAACGCCGTTTTCTGCGCCTGGGCCTTCTGGACCGACATCATGATGCGCGAGAATCGCGATTCCGAAGCCGGGGCCGTGACGCGCATCAGGAGAGCCCCGTCGAGGTTCTGTGTCCCTGCGAGGAGTTCGCAGTCGGCTGCTTTGGCGATCGGCGTGCTTTCGCCCGTCATGCTGCTTTCGTCGATGTGCGACGAGCCTTCGAGCACCGTGCCGTCCATCGGCACCGTCTCGCCGGGCCGGATGCGGAGCGTTGCACCGGCCTGAATCTGGCCGACGGGCGTGGGATGCTCGTGCCCGCCCTCGTCGACGAGATGCGCAAGGCTGGGAAGGTTGCGTCGCAGAGCCTCGATCGACGAGCGGGCCTTCTCGCTGCTGAGGCGCTCGAGCCACTTCGCGATCGAGTACAGGAACAGCACCATCGCGCCCTCCTGCCACTCGCCGAGCGCACCCGCGCCGATGGCTGCGGACAGCATGAGGGTGTTCATGCCGAGACTTCGGCGTTTCAGCTCGGCAACGGCCTTGCCGGCAACTGGCCATCCCGCGACCAGCATCGCGAGAGGAAGGGGGGCGAAATGCCCGCTCAGCCAGGCGATGAGGATCAGAAGCCCGGAGATCGCCATGACGGCGGCTTCGAACGGCGCCGGAGCGGTCGATTTCTCCGTTGCATCTGTCGCCTGTCGTGACTCGGCCGGCATGATGGGCTGGAACGTGACGCCGTGTTCGTCGGCCAGGCCGTCGATGATCGCTTCGCAGCCCTCGTCGAGGGTGCAGGTGACCCGCACCGTGCCGCCCATGAAGTCGAGCTCCGCCTCCGCGACTCCTGTCCGGGAGCGGATCTCGGTTTCCAGTTCCTTCGCGCAGGTGGGGCAGTCGAGGCCGACGATCTTCCAGACG
>JAGOCE010000375.1 GCA_017998915.1 Candidatus Ozemibacteraceae bacterium | reverse complement strand
CTATACGGCCGAGGCGTTGTCCGAGGTCGCTGGCGACTTCATGATCTACGTTGACGACGACGTCCATCGCCTTGCGATCCCGTTGTTCGACTTCCGAGAATGGAAGCCGATCAAGCTACGACCGGCGCTTCCGCCGATCCCGTTCTACGAGGTCATGGGCTGGAACAAGAAGGAAGAGATGTTTGCCTTTGCCTCGCACAAAGAAACCTACGCGCGCCGGGCCGTCGCCGTGGCGTTCCGATATCTCGAGTTCGATGACATGGGGCCGCTTCTCAATCTGATGAACGATGCCGACGAGAAAGTCGTTCTCGAGACCTTGGCAACTCTCGCCGAGATCGGCGATGCCCGGGGCATGGGCATGCTCAAGAAAATCCTTCCCGAAGCTCGCGACCCGATGGTGCGAAGCGGTATTCTCAAAGCCTTCGGTGGGATCGGCAGCCCCGAGGTGATTCCCCTGCTGAAGGCGTCGATGAAGGATGCTCACTGGATGGTGCGATACCAGGCGGTGCTCGCGATGGCCCGCCTGGGCGGTGGCGACGCTCTGAAGCACATCGAGGAACTGGCGAGTGACGACGACGGTGCCGTGCGCGCTGCGGTCCATCAGGTGAGATACCAGGAAACCCAGAACAAGGGCGACCTCGAGGCTCTCAATGAGCTGCTGGGCGATCTTTCTGGCCGTGCACGCAAGGCTGCTGCCGAAGCCCTGATAAAGATCGGCACGCGCGAAGCCCTCTCGATGATCGCCCGCTCCTTCCATGAACAGGAACCGGGGCTGTGCAGGCACATTCTGCGTCTTCTCATGGAATGCCGGTCGCAGAGTCTCTACCAGACATTCCTCACCCTTTTCCAACACTCGGGCGAGAAGCTCCGCCCCGAAATCGTCGCAGCCGTGCGTCGCGCCCGGCTCGTGGGCTGACCCATGGCCATCGAGATTCTCGTCGTCGACGATGAGGATATGATCCGGTGGACCCTCCGGGAATCCCTGGAAGGAGAGGGCTACAAGATCTTCGATTTCCCGAACGGACGGGATTTCATCCGCTATTTTTCTGAAAAAGGCGGAGATATTATATTGCTCGATGTTCGACTGCCGGACGCGAATGGTCTCGACCTCCTGCTGGAAATCAAGCAGCTCGATCCGAACGTTCCCGTCGTCGTGATGACGGCGTTTGGCGATGTCGAGACGGCTGTGACCGCGATGAAACGTGGGGCATACGACTATCTCTCCAAACCCTACAACCTCGCGGAAGTGAATCTTCTCATCCGGAAGATCGTCGAAACATCGCTGCTGAAAAATCAGCTGCAGTATATCCGCGAGCGTGTCGAAAACAACTTCGCGCAGATTCTCGGAGACAACCTGAAGATCAGGCAGCTGCGCGACCATATCGCCATGGCGGCCCAGAGCGACCGCACGACGGTGCTGATTCGGGGCGAGTCCGGGACCGGCAAGGAACTTGTCGCCCGCCAGATCCACCAGCAGAGCACTCGGGCAAGCCAGCCCTTCATCGACGTGAATGCCGCCGCTGTCACCGGCACGCTGCTCGAGTCCGAGCTGTTCGGTCACGAAAAGGGCGCGTTCACCGATGCCCAGCGGCAGAAAAAGGGCTTCTTCGAACTGGCCGACAAGGGGACGCTCTTCCTCGACGAGATCGGCGATCTCGACCCGAATCTGCAGGCAAAGCTGCTGCGCGTGCTCCAGGAAAAGCGCTTCCGGCGCGTCGGCGGCTCGACCGACATCACGGTCGATGTTCGCATCATCGCCGCCACCAACGCCGACCTCGAACGGGCCATGGAAGACGGTCGCTTGCGCCGCGACCTGTTCTACCGTCTGAACGTCTTCACCGTCTTCCTGCCGCCGCTCCGGGAGCGACAGGATGACATCCTGTTGCTTGCCCGTGCCTTTCTCGACCAGTTCCGCCGTGAATTCTCGAAAGATATCTCCGGTTTTTCGCCGGAGGCCTGTGAGATTCTCCAGAAATACGCATTCCCAGGAAATGTGCGCGAGTTGAAAAACATCATCGAACGCGCAACCCTCCTCGAGACAACGAACAAGATCAGGCCGGTCAGTCTCCCCGAGGAAATGCGAAGCTGGCGCCGACCTGCCGTCGCCCAGACAGCCGCGTTGCCGGCCGGCCAGCCGTGGAAAACCCCGGGGTTCAACCTCAAGGAATATGTTGATTCCGTCGAGAAGCGAATCGTACAGGATGTCATCAGGGAGTGTGACGGCAAAAAGGGGGAGGCGGCCAAGCAGCTCGGCCTGAGCCGTTTCGCGCTTCGTCACCAGTTGAAAAAGCACGGTCTCGACGACGAGAGTTGAAACCGGCTTGTATGGCCGTATCTAGACATAGCTGGATTGAGCCGCGATGCGCGTAATGGTCGTCCCCGTGTATATTCCCCGTGTGGTTACCTGCTTTCGGGACATGAAATGTGTGAAAATAACACCAGAGAGGAGGGATGTGAAAAAAACACACTCGCCCGGTGGGAACAATATTGTACATCACGTATTCCAGACTTGGCATGAATCCTGCTTGAACTAGGACAGCAATCGAGCTTACGCAGGAGAAAAAAAGATGATATCGGAACTGCTCCAGGAAAACTTCATCAATCTCGATCTCGAGGCCGGTTCCAAGAATGATGCGATCGCGAGCCTCTCGACGATGCTTTCTTCGTCGGGGAAGGTCGTTGATTGTACTACCTTTGTCCGGGCCGTTCTCGACCGCGAGAAGCTCGGAAGCACCGCAATCGGTTCCGGAATCGCCATTCCTCATGCTCGTGCCAATACCGTCAACGAAGTCTCCATCGCTTTTGCCCGGTGCGGGAAAGGTGTCGACTTCAACTCCGTCGATGGCGACCCCGTCCATCTGATCTTCCTGCTTGCCGCCCCCATCGAGTCTGGCAGCCTGTATCTCAAGCTGCTGGCCCGCATCTCCCGCCTCCTTCGCTACCAGGATCTCATCGAAGAGCTGAAAAAGGCTCAGACGAAAGAAGACGTCATCCGCATCATCGCGTCGAAGGAATGATCCGGCGAAGCCGGAGGAGTACGGGTATGACGCTAGTCCAGGCATACGAAGCCGGCGAAAGTAGTACGGTCAGCATGTCCCCGGAGGGACTGTCGGTCCACATGCGCATCCCGGCCGAGCGGATGTACATGACGAACGCGGTGCTGACGCTGCGTGAGATCTGCGATCATCTCTGCCTGCCCGAAGATCGCACCAACAGGGTTATCCTGGTGCTCGAAGAGGCGTTGATGAATTCGATCGAGCATGCCTACAACGGTGACGGTGGCCTCATCGACCTGCAGTTTTCGATCGAAGGCCCGGAATTCGTGATTGTCGTCGAAGATTTCGGCAACGGCATGGTCCATGACATCGACATCGATTCGCTCGAGGCTTCCGATCTGCTGTTCGAGCGCGGGCGCGGGCTGTGCATCATGAAGGGCATCTCCGACAGGGCCGTCGTCCAGTCGAGTTCGCGGGGTACGCGGGCCACGATGCTTTTCCAGCTCCAGAACTGAGAGGAAGAATGACCACAGACAACATCAGGGAACGAACCTTCGTTCTTATCAAGCCTGACGGCATTCAGCGCGGCAAAGCGGGAGAGATTCTCTCCCGCTTTGAGTCTAAAGGGCTGAAAATCGTCGGCATGAAAATGGTCCGCATCACAGGCGAGCAGGCTGAACGCCAGTATGCCTGCCACAAGGGAAAGGCGTTCTACGAGTCGCTCGTTGCCTTCATGCTCTCGGGGCCCTGCGTGGCCCTCGTGCTCGAAGGCCGCAACGCCATCGACATCGTCCGCAAACTGATGGGAGCGACCAACCCGCTCGCGTCCGAGCCTGGCACCATCCGCGGCGACATGGCCCTCGACACCAAGCACAACCTCGTCCACGGCTCCGACTCGCAGGCCAGCGTCGACCTCGAAACGCCGATCTATTTTGCGCCAAACGAGCTTTTCGAATACGACCTCGCGACCAGAGACTGGTTGTATTACACCTGAATCGGGCCTGGCAATCTGATCCAAACTGCGGGAGGGGCTATAGTCCCTCCCGCGTCGTTATTGAAGCAAGACCAACTCTTGCCATCTTCGACAAGCCTATGTTTGTTTTCCCCGCATACCATCAAAAAATGGTTTCCCTGATAGAATGTGATAGTCTATAAGACATCACAAAGAGAGGTTCGTGAGTAAATAGATGACGCGGGTTGCTTTTTTGTCCTTG
>JAGOCE010000374.1 GCA_017998915.1 Candidatus Ozemibacteraceae bacterium | reverse complement strand
CGGCCGTGCTATGTCTTCTCGCGGGCCACTCCAGCCGCATGGGCCGCCCCAAACAGCATCTCGTCATCGCCGGCTCGACGTTTCTGGAACACCTGCTGTCCCGCCTGTCGGTCGTGCGCGGCAGGCTCGGTCCGCTCTGCTTCGTCGGCCAGGCGCACGACGACAAGGCCCGCGAGGCCATTTCCCAATTCGGAGGCCGGTGGATCGTCAACCCGGCGCCGGACGACGGTCCGCTCAGCTCGATACGCCTCGCGCTGGCGGAGATACCCGTGGAAACCGGCTTCCTGCTCTGGCCGGTCGATCATCCGCTCGTGTCTCTTCCCACGCTCGAAGCCCTTCTCGATGCGGTCGGGGCCGACTCCGGCAGGTTCGTCGCGCCCTCGGACGGCCGGCGGCGCGGCCACCCGAGCTATTTTCCAGCCTGGGCCCGGGCGGAACTCCTCTCCGCACCTCTCGATAGCGGCGCGAAATGGGTGCTACAGCGTCACCCTGACCGGATCACCCACGTGGTGACGGATGATCCCTGGATCAGGCGCAATCTCAACACACCGGAACTTCTGGCGGAAGCGGAACGGGAACTGGCCTCGAGCGCAGGGTGAGATTCCCGCCCGCTCCCATCTGCCCCGAGAGAGTTTCATGGACGCTCCGGGATGCATGTGGTATATTCACGACATCACAACTGCCGTACGTGCATTCACGCATCCGCGACCAGGATTTCATGGTCCCGGCCGGAACGCAGGTGATCGATAGACAACAGCAGGACAGGAGAACGCCAATGACGGGTCCGACAACACCGGTCTCACTTCCCAAGTGCTTCGGCACGGATTATTTCGGCAAATGGAACCAGACCGGCATGACCTACGATTCGATGAAGATCGACAAGCCTGAGCAGCAGCAGAAATGCTGCGACTGCCAGCTTTTCGAGCGCTGCTACATGGTCAACGAGATCAAGCTGGCCCGGATCCGCCGCTGATCAGCCGGAACGAGAGCAACCGAGGAGATCGAGATGCGAGCCTATGACGTCATCAAGCGCAAGCGCGACGGAAAGAAGCTGACCGCCGAGGAAGTGAAGTTCGTCGTCGACGGTTTCGTGAACGGGAGCCTGCCGGACTACCAGATGTCCGCCTTCCTGATGGCCGTCTTCTTCAAGGGGATGGACGAGCAGGAGACCTTCTGGCTCACCGATTCCATGCGGCTGAGCGGCGATCTCATCGGGCTCGAGGGTATTGAGGGTTTCACGGTCGACAAGCACTCGACCGGCGGCGTCGGCGACAAGACCAGCCTTGTGCTGGGCCCCGTGCTGGCCGCGTTGGGACTCAAGGTCGCCAAGATGTCGGGCAGGGGCCTCGGCCACACCGGCGGCACGATCGACAAACTCGAATCGATCAAGGGATTCAGCTGCGACCTGCCGTCGCAGCGTTTCATCGACGCCGTCAATAAAATAGGCGTAGCTATTGTCGGCCAGACGGGCAACCTCGTTCCCGCCGACAAGAAAATCTATGCGCTCCGCGACGTCACGGCAACCGTCGACTCGATCCCGCTGATCGCGGCCTCGATCATGTCGAAAAAGCTCGCCGTGGCAAACCAGGGCCTCGTGCTCGACGTGAAGGTCGGCAGCGGCGCGTTCATGAAGACGCTGCCCGACGCGCGCGAGCTGGCGAAGACGATGGTCAAGATCGGCAAGCAGGCCGGCCGCAAGGTCGCGGCGGTACTGTCCAACATGGACGAGCCGCTCGGTCGCATGATCGGAAACGCCCTCGAAGTGAAGGAAGCGATCGACACCCTGCGCGGGAAGGGCCCCGCCGACCTGGTCGAGCTGGTCAAGGGCCTGGCGCGCGAGGCGCTGCTGATGGCCCCCGGCTCGAAGCTGACGCAGGCGGAAGCCGGCGCGAAGGTCGCCGACGTTCTCGCCTCGGGCGCGGCGTTCGCGAAGTTCGTCGAGATGGTGAAGATGCAGGGCGGCGACGCCTCGATGATCGAACATCCCGAGAAGCTGCCGACCGCGAAGAAGATCGTCCCGCTCGCCTCGGACAGCGATGGCCATGTCGCCGCGATCGAGTGCGAGGAGATCGGCCTCGCGGCGATGATGCTCGGCGCCGGACGCGAGACCAAGGAATCGAAGATCGACATGGCGGTCGGCCTCGAGCTGGTCAAGCATGTCGGCGACAGCGTCAAAAAGGGCGAGCCGCTCGCCCAGGTCCACATCGATCCCGACCGTGACAACACCAAGGCGCTCGAGCGGCTCCGCGCGGCGTTCCGGCTCGAATCGAAGCCGGTCCAGGCGCAGTCGCTAATCCTCGACATCGTCTCCTGACGCTTTTTCGAAGGCCATTTTCGCGAAAGGCATGATCCACAGCCCGATCCACGACGACTCGATCCGCCGCCAGATGGAGGAGCAGGAGGCCCGGACCCTCGGTCCGCGTGCCTGTCTCGCCCGTGCCAGCCGCGGACGCGCCGTTCCGGAGCAGGAGTGCTTCATGCGCACCTGCTTCCAGCGCGACACCGACCGGATCATCCACAGCGAGTCGTTCCGCAGGCTCAAGCACAAGACGCAGGTGTTCCTCTCGCCCACGAACGACCATTTCCGAACCCGCCTGACGCACACGCTCGAGGTCGTCGGCATCGCGCGCAGCATCGCCCGCGGCCTGCGCCTCAACGAGAACCTGACCGAGGCGATCGCGTTCGGTCACGACCTCGGCCACACCCCCTTCGGCCACGCGGGTGAACAGGTGCTGGCCGAGATCAGCGAGACCGGCTTCCACCACGCCTCACACAGCGTGCGCGTGGTGACCATTCTCGAGAAGAACGGCGCGGGCCTGAATCTGACGGCCGAAGTCGTCGACGGCATCGGCAAGCACAGCAAAGGCCGCAAGGGCTCGCTCGTCCTCAATGGCCCCGATGCCCCTCTCACGCTCGAGGCGCAGATCGTCCGTCTTTCGGATCTTGTTGCATATATAAATCATGATATAGATGACGCGATCCGTGCCGGTGTCATTCGGCACGAGGGCCTTCCGCCGGAACCGGTCAGCCTTCTCGGAGAACGTCATTCGGTCCGCATTCACACGATGGTGAAGGACATCATCGCCTCGAGCGCCGATGCCGAGGGCATCACCATGAGCCCGGCCGTCGCCGACGCCACCGAGCAGCTCCGCGACTTCCTCTACTCGAAGGTGTACCCGCGCCCCGGCATCGATTCCGCCGTCGAGAAGTCCAAGGAACTGCTCCGGCAGATGGCGCACTGGTTCCTGTCTCATCCCGATGATCTCCATGCGCGGCTCAAGCACCAGCCGCCGGCCGGCCAGTCCCTGAAACGGACGCTGGTCGACTATCTCGCCGGCATGACCGACGAGTATGCGATCAGCCTCTTCCAGGACCTGTTCGTCCCGCATTTCCAGCTCGATACGAGCCTCGCGCCGACCAGTGACAGGGCGACCGGCCGGCCATGAGAAACTTTTCGATCAGCCGGAAGATCCTCGGGGGCTTTCTCTTCATCCTCATCATCTTCATCGCCGTCGTCTTTTCCTCCGGGTATCTCCTCCAGCGTCTCCGTAACATCGTCGACCAGTTGCAGGGCGGCCAGATCCCCGTCATGGCGAAGACGCAGGAATGGACGGGCGACGTGGTCGTCGCCGGCCTCGCCTTCCTGCAGATCGGCCACACGGGCCAGGACCCGGAGATGATGAAGACGTTCAAGGACGCCCGCGAGCGGGCGATGCTGGGGGCGGACGCCATCAGGGATCTCGTCTCACAGAAGCTCGACAGCTCAGCCGGGCCGGTCATGGTGTTCACCGAAGAGGCCTTCAAAAGCATGTCGCAGGTCTTCGACCTGGCGGACGCCACGCTCCAGCAATCCCTCCCCCTCCCCCCGGCCAGCTTCACCGCCGTTTCCTTCGCCGTTCGGGAGCAACTCGAAGCGGTCCAGGTTTCGACGAAGAAGATCGGCGACTTTTTCGGCGTGACGGAGGCCAGCCGGGTCAGGCTCGAGCTGAAAACCGTTTTCGCGGCCCTCGACTGGCTGAAATGGATCCTTCCCGTCTTCATCATCCTGTTCGCCATCGGATTCACGTGGTTTATATCGACCGGTATATCAGTTCCGCTCGAGCGGATCATGAAGGCGATGGGCGAGGCCGAGCAGGGCATGCTCGAAACGCGTCTCGACATCAACACGCGCGACGAGTTCCAGCGGCTCGCCGAGAGTTTCAACCGCATGC
>JAGOCE010000373.1 GCA_017998915.1 Candidatus Ozemibacteraceae bacterium | reverse complement strand
CCATCACCCTGATCGAACCGCTTCCCGGCACCTACAGCTATTGGGTCTACAACTACTCCGGTCTGCCGTCGCGCCTCGATTCGTCCGAAGCCACGGTCCGCGTCATCATCAACGACAAGGTGGCCGACGAGTACCGGCTGGCCCCGGGAACGCCTACCAGGTGCTGGCGCCCGTTCAAATTCATCGCCGTCGACCAGGCCGGCAACCCCGATCTTGTTTGGTTCACACCGGCCGACCTGGCGAGCGGGGTTCACCTCATTTCTCCGGAAGAGGCGCCCTTGACCGGCTCGGGAAGCGATGTGTTCGACTGGATCATCGTCGCCGTTTCGATGCTGTTCAATCTCGCCATCATCTATGCCGTCTATTGGATCATCCGGAAGGTGGTCCGGAGCGCTCCGGCCTCAAAAGAGCCGGGTTCCGTCTGAGCCTCCGATGACCGTTTCCGGCATGTCCGAGGCTTCGACCGCCATGAGATCGCCGTCGAAAAGCGGAAGACGCATACGCGGCCTACCCGTCGCGATCGTGCTTGCGGCCATGCTGTCGCTTGCCGGCGTCGAAGCCCGGCAGACTGGCTCTGAATGCCAAGCGGCGTGCTCGTACCTCCCGCCGACGCAGAGCGAACTCGCGTATCTTGCCGGACACCCTACGGCGGTACTGTCGTCCTGGCTCCGGCTCGATGGCCGTGAAGAGCCGATCCTCGTGACGATCGTCCAGCTGCCCGAAGAAAAAATATACTCCGCGCAATTATATCTTCCTCCTGACTGCGAAAGCCGCTTGTCCATGGAAATCCGTGAGGGGGCCATCGAGCCGTTCAGCGCCTCGACGGCGGGTGGAACATGTTTCTATCGGCGGGGTTTCTGCCGGCGGGGGGTGGCAAGAGACGCGATCAGTGGCCTTGGAATCTCATATACATTCGTGCCGTTCAAGCTCGAGGGGCGTGACAACCCGGCGTTCGCCGGCGACCTGGGGCTTCTCAGGCTCGAAATCCCGGCATCGAGTATCGCCAAAGCTCCGGAAGCGCTGTTGAGAGCTGCGTTCGGAGAAATCGTCGCCGCCGGCAACTTCCCTTCGCGGGAACTATATCCGCTGATGGAGACGAGGTTCGGGATGCCTCACAGGATGCTGAACGACGATTTTGCCGTCCCGATCGAGGCGTATGTTCTGCCCCCGGTTCACAAGCTCTCGGCAAACAAACATGTCGAAGATCCGCAGCGGAAACTCGACGCCGATCTGAAGGATCTGGCCCGGCTGTTGGCGACGGATTCCGGCCTGCTTTCACAGCGGGAGCGCCTGCGGCGGCGGCTCGTGCCGGACTCGGTGACGCTGAACTGGTCGCGCATCGACGACACCGACATCGGCTCGGGCCAGAACCAGTTCGTTTTTCTGACGATGGGGCCGGGCATCAACTACTTCGACGGAAAATGGCTCAGCCGAACGATCGCCATGCCGGGGCCGCGCGTCGTTTTCGATCCCGCTGTCGTCAGTTTCGCCGATGCGCAGATCTTCCCGAGCTACAGCATCGATCCGCCGGAAAAGGGCGAAGGCCGCCTTCGCGCGATCAACCGGTTCCAGCACGAAACGGCCGGTTCGAGCCGGGAGGCGGTTCCCATGCCCCCCGAACGCCGCCGCGACGTGTTGCGCAACCTTGCGGATGCGCTTTGTCGATACGGCCTGCTGAACGACGACCCCTCGCTGGAAGTCGGTTTCACATTCATGGATCGGACGTTTCGCGGAAACGTCGTGAACAACGAGATCCGGCTTCTCGACGGAATCTTGCCCAGGGAATGGGCGATCGGCGTCATCGTGCCGCCCGGGGCAGGAACGCGTGCGCGGGCCCTCCTTTCAGAGATCGGCTATTCCGACGAGTCGGGCCCGGGCGGAATTCCGCTGTCCGACTTCGTGTACGAAGCACCGTTCCCGACCGACGCCGGGTTCAGACAGGCATATCTGGAACTCGTGTGTCGCCGTGTTCTTCCCGTCTTCTCCGGGATATTTCGCCTTCTGCGGCCGCCCGGCACCTCGGGATCTGCAGTGCGGCCCGGCTATGCCGTCGCGATGAAGGCGGTCGAACGGATCGTCGGACGTGAAGGGATCGGTTTCCTCTGCGGACAAATCGCGGCCGAACGTGCAGCGCGGTGGGCCGAGTGGCGTGACGCCTGGAGCGAATACCGGGAAGCCGTGTTTCGAAACCGGGACGAGGCGACCCGGGAACGCATGCGTGACCGGTCTGCCCGCCTGCGGCGGATGGCATATCGTGAATAAATAGAAAATAATATATATGAGTCGAGGGGGATGACGATGGAAATGTCGAACGAATACCGGCTGATCTACAAGGGTGAAATCTACGATGCGATCAACAAGTTTTCCTTCGATCTGGAGTATTACCGCAAGTGGTGCAGCCGGAGGAACGGGCCTGTTCTGGAAGTCTGCTCGGGTACGGGAAGGCTGACGATCCCCCTGAAGAAGGCGGGTCTGGACATCACGGGGCTCGACCTTTCGGATTCGATGCTCGAGATGGCCCGCGCGAAGGCGGCGGCGGAGAACCTCGACCTGACATTCCTCAGGGGGGACATGCGGAACTTCGAATTGAATACAAAATTTGACATCATATTTATACCGTTCAACTCTCTGCAGGATATTTCCACCGTGGAGGATGTCGAATCGACGCTCGGGTGTATCAAGAAACATCTCGCGCCGGGCGGTCTCTTCCTGTTTGACGTGTTCAATCCCAGCATCTATCTCATGGTCGAGCGCGAACGGGAGCTTACGGAAGCCTTCAATTTCAGCACCTCCGACGGGAAACGGATCGTCGTCAGGGAAACATGCAGGTATCAATCCTCTACCCAGATCAACAAGGTGCACTGGTATTTCGACATCGAAGGCGTCGAGAGCGTCGAGGAGTTCGGCATGCGGTGCTATTATCCCCTCGAACTCGAGGTTTTGCTGAAGCACAACGGGTTCCGCGTTCTCCACAAATTCGGCTCCTTCGACGAGGAGCCCTTCGGCGAGGAATCGAAAAAGCAGATATTCGTCTGTTCGCTTCTGGAATGACGGACCGATGCGGCGTGAATATGTACATAAAACTGGTGATATAGAATGATACATGGCAGGACTTTGTGCATTGCGGCTCTGTTTCTGGTTCTCATTGCGCTGACGACGCCTGCACAAGTGTCGGGATACGTCATCACGAACGGGATCATGATGACGTATCCCGATGAGGATACCGTTTCGTATGCGGGCATCGCGACGGCCGGCGTTGAGATTCAGGCCGGAAAGAGCCTCTGGTGCGGCCTCCCGCCATCCTTTCGAAAGCGGGTTCTTCAATACGTCGTCGCCAGATACGCCAAAGATCCCGCGTGCAGTCCCGGTCCGGGAATGCGTGACCCCCATCCCGCCTGGATCGGCCTGCGGGCTCAGCTTGTGGGATCGCCCGAAGGAGTGATCTGGAGGGACCAGTTCGGCCCGAGCAAGTTCGTTCCGGTGGGACGATCGAAGCAGAGCACGTTCCTTGGATTCCAGGAGCTCCTCGACGGCGGGGCGATCGACGGTGTGAGCGTCTCCAACGATGCTCCTGCGGGAACGGCGTCCGCTTCGATGCGGCTTCTCCGGCTCGACCTGGTGTTCCTGCACCGGGGTTTGCGGAGTTTGCCCGATGCCGTTCGGCGGTTCACCCGGTCCGACAAGATAAACACGCTTGCGCGACGATTCCGGCTCGATACGAAGAATGGCCTGGAGCTCGCGCCGGGCCATAGCTTCGAATTCGAACTTCCCGGGGTGTCGGAGTTTCCCTGGATCGCCTATCTGGTCCTGAAACACCGGAAAGATCCGGCGCTCGTCGCCTCTTCGCCGGCGGATGCCGACGGCTGGGACCCGAACCCCGCATATATTCTCGTTGAAATGCATGATGAAAAGACCGGCCTCTGGACGAGATGGGCCGATCGGTACGGCTCCGCGAAGTTCTCCGAGCCGCGCGCGGCGGACAACCCCGAAGACGAGACGCTCCATAACGGACTGCGCACCTTTGGTCAGATCCGTGCCGATGCGGTCCGCATCACGAACGTGGGCAAGGGCGACCCCCGGCTGTCGGTCGCCCGCATCCACGAGCTCCAGGTCGTGTATTACCCCGATACCGCGTCGACGCATTCGTTCGGGCAGATGTTCACGCCTGAAACGACATTGAACGATCCCGGAAAGGGTATCCTGATTCCGTTGCTGGGCGGCGGCCCGCGGCTCGAGGGC
>JAGOCE010000372.1 GCA_017998915.1 Candidatus Ozemibacteraceae bacterium | reverse complement strand
CCAGAGACTATACCAAGCAACCCGGCCCATGTCAACCAAAACATCTCATTAAACCCGCTTCCCGAGGGCATACCTCCCCCTGCGTGGTTCGCCGTTTCACATGAAGCGGCCGGCCGGCGCGCAGGATCAGGAATCGAGCCGCTTTACAAATTCGCCTGCTTCATGGTTGAATGATGGAAAAATCCACCCCTGAGAGGTTCACCATGGCACTCGATTTCGTTGTCGATGCAACCCGCTGTACCAAGTGCGGCGCCTGCGCCGCGGACTGCCCGGCCCTCATCATCTCGCTTGAGTCCGGCATTCCGTCCATCAAGGCCGAGAAAGAAGTGAAATGCATCAGATGCCAGCACTGCCTCGCCGTCTGTCCGACCGGCGCCATTTCGATTCTCGGGAAGAACCCGGCCATGTCCGCGCAGATCAAGGGTCGATTTCCCGATGCCGACAAGATGGAAACGCTCATCAAGGGCCGGCGCTCCGTGCGCCGGTATGCCGACGAGAACCTGCCACCCGATCTGATCCAGCGGCTTCTCGATGTCGCCTCCCACGCGCCGACCGGCTGTAATTCGCACCAGGTTTTTTTCAGCGTGGTCGACGACCGGGCCGTCATGTCGAAGATCCGCACCGAACTGCTCGACATCATCGATGCCCGCGCGAAGGCGGATCAACTGGCGCCCGACCTGAAGTTCTTCGGAGATCTGGTTCCGCTCTGGCGCGAGAAGAATGTCGACGCGATTTTCCGGCGCGCCCCACACATGCTCATCGCCTCGGCCCCCTCCTCTGTCGCGACCCCCGAACAGGACTGCGTCATCGCCCTGTCCCAGTTCGAACTGTTCGCCCAGTCGCTGGGGCTCGGCACGCTCTGGTGCGGTTTTGCCGTCTGGGCGTTCAACGATATCGCCCCGAAGCTCAAGGCGCGGCTGGGCATCCCTGAGGATCACCGGATCGGGTATGTCATGCTGTTCGGAAAGCCCGCCGTGACCTACCATCGGGCCGTCCAGCACGCCCCGGCGGGCATTCACTATATAAAGTAATATATATAAGACCCGACGTCACGGCGGAAACGTGAAACGGTCCCGCTTCATCACGTAGAACTCGAGTCCGAGCGCTCCCTTCATCACCGGCAGCTCGACCGGGCGGCCTTCGGTCGCGGCCGCAAACGTCTCCATATCGACCCTCATGCGGTAGACGCGCCCGGGAGCGTCCTGGGACGCGACCTCGAGTTCGGTGACCGGGGTCGCATCACGACTTCGGCTGCTTTTCCCGTATTCGAGATGTTTCTTCACCACCGTCCCGGCGAATGTACGGGTGGACAGGGGGACCGCGCCGTTCAGCGTCAGAACGAGCGGATACACGAGGACAAGCCCCGCCACGACCCCGACCGCGAAACCGAACACCCCGCCGGGCGTCGCGTCCGGGAAGGAGTTTCGAAGTCGCAATTCGAGCAGGATTCCTGCGACAGCGGCCGGAAGGAAGAGGAACGGAGGAAATCCATCGAGGAGCGTGAACCGCGCGTTCAGATGATTCAGGAGGAACAGACCGATCGCGATAACTAATATTACCTGATATATTCTGGTTTTCGGGGAACTCATCCTGCTGTTCTTCCTGCCCTTCTCGAGGTTGTGCCGGACATCGGCGACCGGCGGGCCGTCAGATCACCTGCTGAGCCTTGAGGGACTCGATCTCGACCGGCCCAAGGCCGAGCATTTCGCCGAGGACCGCGGCGGTGTGCTCTCCCAGCAAGGGTGCAGGGCCGCGTACGTCCGAGAGGGTGTCCGAAAACTTGATCGGCACGCCGGGAATCTTCATCAAGCCGGCAACGGGGTGCGCGACCTCGACGAGCATCTTCCGCGCGAGCAGGTGCGGATCTTCCATGACCCGGCTGATCGGATTGATGGGGCCGCAGGGGATGCCGCCCGGCTGGAGGACCGCCATCCAGGCATCGGTCGTTTTCTTTTTCATCGCGGCGTTGATAAGCTTCTGTAGGTCGGGCCAGTGCTTGACGCGGTCGCCGTTCGTCTTGAACCGGGCGTCCTCGATCAGCACGTCGAGGCCGGCGAGACGGCAGAATTTCTTCCACAGCTCGTCGTTGCCGCAGGCGATGTTGATGGCGCCGTCGGAGGTCGTGACGGTCGCGAAGGGGCAGATCGACGGATGCGCGTTTCCGATCGGCACCGGATCCTTTCCGGTGGCAGCGAAGCGGGCGATCGCGTTTTCGAGGATCGCGACCATGCAGTCGAGCATGCCCACATCGACCATCTGGCCGCGGCCGGTCCGCTCACGGGCGTGGAGAGCCCCGAGAATGCCGATGGCGGTGAACATGCCGGCGAAGATGTCAGCGACCGAGCTGCCGACTTTTGACGGCGTCTCGGGATTCGGGCCGGTGATGCTCATCAGTCCGCCCATTCCCTGGATGATCAGGTCGTAGGCCGGCCGGTCGCTGTAGGGACCGCTCTGGCCGAATCCCGAGGAAGCGGCGTAAATGAGGCGCGGGTTGTGTTTCGCGAGCGTTTCGTAGGACAAGCCGAGCTTGGCCATGACCCCGGGCTTGAAGTTCTCGATGAGGATGTCGGCCTTCCGGACGAGGTCGATCAGGATCTCGCGGCCTCGCTCGGATTTGAGGTTGAGCGTGATGCTCTTCTTGCCGCGATTGATGCTCATGAAATAGGCGCTCTCGCCGTTCACGAAAGGGGTGAACGCGCGGGCGTCGTCGCCGCCCTCGGGCCGCTCGATCTTGATCACGGTCGCGCCCATGTCGGCAAGCATCATCGAACAGTAGGGGCCGGCGAGAACCCGGGTCAAATCGATCACGACGATGCCGTCGAGGGGGCCTTTCGCAACGGCTTTCGTGTCGTGCGCTGACGCGGATGTTGGTGTGGCGTTTTCATTCGCTTTCTTGTTCATCGTTCTGCTTCCGTTTCGGTTTGCTGTGTCTGATAAATTCGCGACGGCGCTCCGAGGAGCGCCGTCACGATATACTACTCGCTATTCTTTCAGGTTCTCCCGCGAGATCCGATCACCGCCAGCGCTGGTAGGGAACGCGTCGGGCAGGCTCGAAGGACGAACGGCCGGTTTTCATGATGCCGGTATAGGAGACGACGTTGCGGTCTTCGATGTGATCGAAGATCTGGGGCGATGAGGAGTTCGGCACGACGGTGCGGATCGGGTCGGGATCGAGCTCGGCCCAGACGAACTCGTCGCTCGCGCGTGCCTGCGCCATCTTGACGCCGCTGGGATGGATGATCATCGAGGAGCCGAAGAAGTAGGAGCCGCTGGCATCGACGCCGACGCTGTTGGTCGCGATCCAGTAGACGTGGTTGTCGTAGGCGCGGGCGCGGTTCGTGAGCTCCCAATGGTCGAAGGTGCGCATGAACGCGGACGGGCGGCAGATGATCTCGGCGCCCTGGAGGGTGGTCACGCGGGCCAGTTCCGGGAAGTCGCCGTCGTAGCAGATCACGATGCCGATGTTGCCGATGGGAGTTTCGATGCAGAACGGCTTGCTGCCGGGGGTCGTCCAGCCGCCGCCCTCGAGGCGCTCGGTCGGGAACGGGTGGGTCTTGCGGTACACCCCGAGAATGCCTTCGGGGCCGATCAGCGCGGCGCTGTTGTAGACCTGTCCCTCGCGCTTCCCGCGCTCGTAGGTCGGAAACACGATGTAGGTGTTGAACTCTTTCGCCCAGGCCACGACCCTGTCGGTGAGCCGGCCGGGAATGGTGTCCACGACGCTCCAGAGGTCCTTGGCCCCGCCGAGCGGCGTGAAACCGGTGGTGACGCTTTCCTGGAAGACGACGAGATCAGCCTTGGAGGCTTTATGACACTCGGTGAGCAGAGCGTAGGCGCGATCCATATTTTCTTCGACCGCCATGGGCTTGGCCGCGAACTGTATGGCCGCCGTAACAATGCGCTTCATCAATACAACTCCTGTTCATGCAAATAGAGCTGATTCGTTATCTCAGCGACACCCCGCAGGCCGGGCATCATTGAAAAGTGCCACAATTGTACACCATTTTCTGCAAACCCGGAAGAACCTTTGATCCGAGCTGTGGATCGGCGTCCGCGGGTCCCGTGCGGGCGGACGTCGCTTCCCGGGCCCGGTTCATCCGAAGGTGCCGCCGTTCCATCCCCAGGAAGACGCCGGAATATCCATGAAATTCAGGAAAATCCGGCTTCCGGAAACGCCGAGGTGCTTCGTGACGATGCCTGAGAGCGCTTCGCTGATCGCTTTGTTCTTCTGCGTCGAAAAGCCGCCGATGCTGCGCAGTTCGATGA
>JAGOCE010000371.1 GCA_017998915.1 Candidatus Ozemibacteraceae bacterium | reverse complement strand
TCTTTCAACAGACCCTTCTGTTTGAGATCGCCGTAGACCAGAGCGAGCGACGTCGTCGACAGGCCGATCGCCGTGAGTGCCGCCGCCTGCAAGCCCATTCCCAGAAGAAACGCCGAGGCACTGCCGACGAGGATGGCCGGCGTGAAGAACGAGGTGAGGCCGATCGTCAGGCTCGAGCGCCAGTTCCGCCGAAGCATCGCGATATCCGTCTCGAAGCCGGCGAAGAACATGAGGCCGAGCAGGCCGAACGCCGCCGTATGCTCGAGCCAGTCGGAGCTGCGAAGGCCGGCGAACGTGCCGGCGATAACGCCGGCGAGGATCTCCATGACCGAGACTGAGATGCCCAGTTCGAGTGAAAGAATCCCTGAGGCCAGGATCAGGAACCCGACGAGAATCCCTTCATTGCTCATCTGGAGACGGTTCCCTCGGGCGGAAGCAGCTCGAACCAGAAGAATGTATGCGGCCCAAGCGTCAGGAAGTAGGGCAGGGCGCCGATCTTCGGGAAGGTCACGTTGCCGAACGGTTCGCGCGGCGTCCAACCGTCGAACTCCGACAAAAGCATCTCGCAGGGCTGGGCGAAGCGCGACAGGTTCGCGACGATCAGCATTTTCTGCTGTCCCAGTTCACGGAGGAAGGTGAGAACGCGAGTATTCGAGTTTGGAAGCAGTCGGAGCGTTCCACGGCCGAACAGCCGGCTCCTGCCGCGAATCCGGATCAGCCGGCGAATCCAGTTGAGAAGTGAAGTGGGAACGCGGTTCTGGGCTTCGACGTTGAGATGATGGTAACTGTAGACCGGGTCGACGATGACGGGGGCATACAGGCGTGCCGCGTCGGCCTGGGAGAATCCTGCGTTGCGGTCCATCGTCCACTGCATCGGGGTGCGGACGCCGTTGCGGTCGCCGAGGTAGATGTTGTCGCCCATGCCGAGTTCGTCGCCGTAATAGATGACCGGCGAGCCGGGAAGCGAGAGCAGCAGCCCGTAGAGAAGCTCGATCTGGCGCCGGCCGTTGTCGAGCAATGGGGCGAGGCGGCGACGGATGCCCAGATTGAGCCGCATGCGCGGGTCGGTCGCATATTCCTTGTACATGTAGTCCCGCTCGGCGTCGGAGACCATCTCGAGCGTCAGTTCGTCGTGGTTTCGCAGGAAAATCGCCCACTGGCACTGTTCGGGAAGCTGCGGAAGCTGCCCGAGGATCTCCTCGATCGGCTTTTTCTCCTCGCGTCGCAATCCCATGAACAGGCGCGGCATCAGGGGAAAGTGGAACGCCATCTGGAACTCATCACTGCCGTTTCCGAAGTAGGGAACGAGATCCTGCGGCCACTGGTTCGCTTCGGCGAGCAGCAGGCGGTTCGGCCACTGGGCCTCGACGAAACGGCGCAGTTCCTTGCAGTACCCGTGTGTTTCGGGGAGATTCTCGCAGCTCGTTCCTTCCCGCTCGAACAGATACGGAATGGCATCGACCCGGAAACCGTCCAGGCCGAGATGCATCCAGAAGGCGACGACGTCGAGCATCGCCTCGCGGACGGCGGGATTGTCATAGTTCAGGTCGGGCTGGTGGCTGAAGAACCGGTGCCAGAAATATTGTTTCGCGACCGGGTCCCACGTCCAGTTCGAGGTTTCTGTATCTTTAAATATTATACGCACGTCGCGGTACCGATCGGGCGTATCGCTCCAGACATACCAGTCGCGGAAGGGCGATGTCGGGTCCTGGCGCGCCTGGCGGAACCAGGCATGCTGATCGGAGGTGTGGTTCATGACCAGGTCGGCCAGCACCCGCAGCCCCATCGAGTGTGCCTCGTCGAGGAACCGGCGGAAATCGTCGAGCGTTCCGTAATCCGGGTGAACGGCCTTGAAGTCGGCGATGTCATACCCGTCGTCGCGGAGGGGGGAGGGGTAGAAGGGGAGAAGCCAGATGCAGTCGACGCCGAGATCGCGGATATAGGGCAGTTTTGCCGTCAGGCCGGTGAAATCCCCGATACCGTCGCCGTTGCCGTCCGAAAACCCACGGACGTGAAGTTCATAGAAGATGGAGTCCTTGTACCAGAGTGGTCCTTCGCTCATGATGCCGTTTCCCCTGTCACATTACTCGATCAGCTTGCGCAGAAAGGCGCGGGCTGTCTCGGGATCAGGAATCCGCCAGTTCGCCACGCTGTGGGAGGGGCCGATATGGATGGCCGTTGCCTCGGGCGGGAGAGCCATGAACATGTCCTCGTCCGTGCGGTCGTCGCCCATGACGAGCATTCTATTGTCGATGGTATTGTTGTCGATCAGTTCCTTGACGGCGAGACCCTTATTGATGCCGGCAGGGCGCGTCTCGACCACGAACGATCCGCGAAGAACCTCGCACCGGTCTGAGAGGCCGTTGGCGACGAGAAGCCGCTCGATCGCTTCGGCGAGGCGGCCGGCCTGCTCCTGGCCGAAATCCTGCTCTGCCGCGCGGAAGTGCCAGCAGAAACCGGCACTTTTCTCCTCGAGTCGGCTTCCGGGGGTACTTCGCGTGAACCGTCTGAAAAGCGGCCGCAGCAGGTCGCGGATCGGCTCTTCAAGAGGAATGCGGGACTTCCAGCCGGTCTCTTTATCGGGGTGGAGCCAGAGACCGTGCTCGGCATGGAGGGCGATCGGGAGTCCGCCGAACCATTCGTCGAGCTGTTCGCGGGCGCGGCCGCTGACGATATGGACCAGCGTTTCGGGCCTGCGGGCGAGCCGCTTCAGGAGAGCGAGCAGTTCCTCGTCCGGGATCGCGGCTTCGGGATCGTCGGAGAACGGGACGAGAGTGCCGTCGTAGTCCAGGAGGATCGTGAGAGAGGGCAGCGATTTCAGCCGCTCCGCCAGGGCGTCGATGTCGCCGGGAGGCGTCAGGCCCGGTCGTGCCGGGACCGATGAGGAGGACATCTCCTTCAGACCGGCGATGAAATCCTCGGCCCAGGCAAAGGCGTCATACCCGATCACCCGCTGGCGAAGGCGCTTCATACGGCGTTGGACCTCGTTTTTCGGCATCGTCAGGGCCCGCTTGATGTACTGGGCGAGCTGGTCGATATCGAACGGGTTCACGATCAGCGCTTCGGTCATCTCGGCCGCGGCCCCGGCGAACTCGCTGAGAATCAGGACGCCGTCCGCGTTCGACCGCATCGCGACATACTCCTTTGCCACGAGGTTCATGCCGTCTCGGACCGGCGTGACGAGCATCACGTCGGCCGCCGCATACAGCGCCGCAAGAGCCCTGTCGTCCACGCTCCTGACGAGATAATGCACGGGGAGAGAGCCGAACGTGCCGTGGGCCGCATTAATACGACCTGCTATTTCATCCAACTCCTTGCGGAGCCTGGCATACGATTCGACTTGAGACCGCGAAGGGACCGTGAGCTGGAGGAACCTGATCCGGTCGCGCCATTCCGGATTCCGCTCGAGGAACCGTTCGACGGCCAGAAGGCGCCTGGGAAGGCCTTTCGTGTAGTCGAGCCGGTCCACCCCCAGGAGAATGCGGCGTCCGCCGGCTTCTTCGATCAGCCGCGTCGTCTCTTTGCGGATCTCGGGGTCCTCGGCGAGGCCCATGAAATACGAGGCGTCGATGCCGATGGGATACACGCCGAGTCTGGCTTCGCGGTCGCCGATCGTGACCGTTTCCCCGCGCGTGGGGAGTCGCAGCACGCTCGTGACCGTCTGGCGGAAATGGCGGAGGTAGGAAAAGGTGTGAAAGCCGATCAAGTCAGCGCCCAGCATTCCCTCGAGAATCTCGTTGCGCCACGGAAGAATGCGGAAGACCTCCGAGGAGGGGAAGGGGATGTGCAGGAAAAAGCCGATCGTGACGTCAGGCCTGAGGCGGCGGAGCATCGCCGGCATGAGAGACAGTTGGTAGTCGTGGACCCAGACGAGGTCTCCCGGGGCGGCACTTGCAGCCGCTTGTTCGGCAAACAACCGGTTGACCTCGACGAAGGTGTTCCAGTTTGCCCAGGCGTCGCGTTGGACTTTCTCGGTGTCGTAATGATACAGGGGCCACAGGACGCCGTTCGAAAAGCCTTCGTAGAATCGCTTTACCTGGTTGGAGGTAAGATACACGGGCACCAGCCGCTGCTTCTCGAACTCGCGTTCGATCTGCTTCGTCTGCTCGTCGTTGATGCGGCCGAGCTCCCCGGGCCAGCCGACCCACAGGGCGTCGGAGTTCCGGTGCGGCCCCTTCATCGCCGTGGCCAGGCCGCCGGCGGATGGCGACACCGTAAGCTTGGTGTGCTCGTGACGCACCGTCACGGGAAGTCTGTTCGATACGATCAGCAG
>JAGOCE010000032.1 GCA_017998915.1 Candidatus Ozemibacteraceae bacterium | reverse complement strand
ACCTACATGTATCCGCCCGACCACCCATATTCTTGGCCGGTCATCGGCAGCCAGGAAGACCTTTCCGCCGCCACGCTCGACGACGTGAAGGAGTTCTTCCGAACGTATTATACTCCGAACAATATGTCACTCGTCATCACCGGCGACTTCGACCCGGAAGAGGCGAAGCGACTCGTGAAGAAGTATTTTGGAACCATCCCTTCCGGCCCGGCGCTGGCGCGGCCGGCCCGCTGGATTCCCGAACTCGACTCGGAGCGGATCGTCGAAGTCGCCGACCGCGTTCCCCAGACCAAGATCTACATCTGCTGGCACTCCCCGGAGTATTTCGGGCCGCAGGATGCCGCCCTCGACGTCGCGGCGGCCGTCCTGACCGACGGGCTTTCCTCGCGCCTGAACAAGGCTCTCGTGTATGATCGCCAGCTCTGCACCGCGGTCGGCGCCTACCAGGACAGCATGGAGATCGCCGGCAACTTCTGCGTCGAGCTGACGCTCAGGCCGGATGCCTCCGCCACCGAGGCCGAATCCATCGTCGACGCCGAGATCGCCCGCCTGGCGAAGGAAGGCCCGACCGCCGAAGAGCTGGAACGGGTGAAGAACAAGATCGAGTTCGGCTTCGTCTCCTCGCTCGAGGCGATTGGCGGCTTCGGCGGCAAGGCCGACATGCTGAACAAGTACAACACCTATCTGGGCTCACCGGACAAGTTCGAAACCGACTTCGAGCGGTACAGCTCCCTGACGGCCGAGGATGTTCGCGCAGCAGTCGAGCGCTGGATCAACACCGACGAGCGCCTGAAGCTTCGCTTCCGGCCAGAGAAGCCAGGCGAAGTCGAGAAAATCGAGCTCTCCCGGGAACAGCCACCCGCACTCGGACAGGATCGTGATTTCACGCCACCCGAGGTGAAAACGGCGAAGCTCGACAACGGCATGGACATTCTCGTCGTCGAGCGGCCCGAACTCCCCAAGGTCGCCGTCGGCCTGACGGTAAAGTCCGGCAGCCTGTTCGACCAGCCCGGCAAGCCCGGAAACGCGCAGCTGATGATGGCCACGATCGAGATGGGCACGAAAACCCGCAAGGCGCTCGAGATCGAGCAGGCGATGTTCCAGCTCGGCTCGTCGCTCGGTTCGGCCGCGGGCCGCGAATCGGCCGGCATCTCGTTCGAGATCCTCAAGCGCAACCTCGTTCCGGCGCTCGAAATTCTCGCCGACGTCGCTCTGAACCCGGTCTTCCCGCAAGAGGAGATCGACCGCGAGCGCAAGCGGATGCTCGACGGCATGTCGCAGGAGGAGAACGATCCCCGCTCGCTCGCCGGCCGGCTGCGATCGATTCTCGCGTTCGGCGCCGATCATCCATACGGCTGGCCGGTGAACGGCTTCGCATCGAGCGTCACGGCGCTGACCCGCGACGATCTCGTCAAGATGCACGAAACGCATTGGAAGCCCGGTTCCTCCTGCCTGATCTTCGTCGGCGACGTCACGCTCGATGAGGCGAAGGGCCTTGCGGAAAAGGCATTCGGCGCCTGGAAGGGCGAGCCGGCTCCCGCATTCGCGCTTCCCGCCCCGAAGCCGGCCGCGACCGGAACGGTCTATCTCATCGACAAGCCCGGCGCGGTCCAGACGGTCGTGCTGCAGCTGATGCCCGGCATCAAGCGGGCAGATCCCGACTACTATCCCCTGATGCTTGCCGACGCCGTCTGGGGCAGCGGCGGGTTCGGCACCCGCCTGAACCTCAACCTGCGCGAGGACAAGGGCTACACCTACGGCGCCAGGTCGGCTCTCGCGTCGGCGAAGGAAGCGGGAAGCTGGTTCGCCTCTTCCTCCGTCCAGGGCAACAAGACGAAGGAGTCCGTCGTCGAGTTCGTGAAGGAGCTCGAAAACCTCGCCGGCAAGAAGCCCATATCCGAAACCGAACTGAAGGACGCCCGTGAAATGAGGCTCCGGGGCTATGCACAGCGGTTCGACACGATGGGCAAGGTCGCCAGCCGCGTGGGTGAGCTGTGGGCCCTCGGTCTGCCGTTCACGGAGTTCGTCACCGAGCTCGAGAAAACCCGCACCCTCGGTCTCACGGACGTGAACGCCGCGGCGGCCACATACGCCGGACAAAACGGTTCCGTCCTGCTCCTGATCGGCGATCGCGCGAAGATCGAAGCCGGGATCAGAGAACTCAAGCTCGGCGAGATCGTCATTCTCGACGCCGAAGGCAACAAAAAGAACTGACCGGGTTTATCCGCCTTCACCCGAATCCCCCGGCCGTGTGGCCGGGGGATTTCATTTCCCGTTTCCATCCTGCGGAACGGGAGAATTGTCGATCATTTCAGGGAAAGATCGCCGATGACCTTGTATTGTTCGCCGTCGACGACGATCCGTAGGTCGCGGCCCGGAAACTCGGCGGCGATCTCTTTCGTCAGCGTCTCGATAGCCTCGGTCTCGATGGTCGCGCGGGTAGCCGGCGGAACATGATCGAACGTGGCCAGCCTGACGCGGAATACATAGCCTTCGCCATATTTCGACCCGAACCCGGCCGTATAACCGACGGTCAGGTCGAACACCCCGTCGGCATCGCGTGTTGAGCCGGCCTCGTGGGGGGGGCGGTTGGGCTTCAGGGTGAAACGGCCTGCGTATTTCTGCTCCAGATGGGCATCCGCACGGTCGAAGGCGGCGCGAAGCCTGGCTTCCCAGTTTTCGACGGTCGCGAGGCTCATGGCACGGCAACCTTGACGACGATTTTGCGCACCGATTCGGGTGTGGAGCCGGCCTGCAGGCCCGGCATGTGTGCGTCTTCGGGAAACAGCACCGCAACCAGGCCCGGCCGGAGGAGGAAAAAGTCGCCGTTTCCTTCGAGAACGGACAGATCGCGGGTTTCATCGTGGGAGACGAAACGCATTTCATGCAGGTGCGCAAAGCCGAACCGCTCCGTTCCCGATACGACCAGCTGCACGTCGACATACCGCCGGTGCGCCTCCCAGAAGCCCTCTTCCGCCGGTTTCGTCCGATAATCGGCGACGGAGGCGTAGATGCGCTCGTCGTCGATCGGATGGCGGCCGGGCTCCAGCCGGGCGAGATTCGTTGTTTGGAGCCATTTGAGCGCCTGGGCAAGCCCGGGGAAGACCTGAGAATAGTTCGAACAGATTTGCAGTCCGGCGACAATCATGGCATACTCCTCCGCGTGAGGGACAGTATGCCCCAACCGACGTACCGCCGCAACAGAGAAGAAATGCAGGCGGTTCGCTTTCCCGTTCTATCAGGCTCCACCGAAGCTCGCCATCCTGGCGCCGGCGGGGCACTTCCAGCGTCCTGCTGGTCGGAATCGGTGATTTTGCCGATGTAGAGAAGGAGAGATGTCCGAAAGATGACAACCAGGAAGGAGAAGCTCGAGATGAAACATGAACAGTTCACGATTCATCACCAGCAGGAATGCAAGCGCTGCTCCCGGTTCACCATCCTGAAAACGCCCTGCAGGCCTGAAGCCTGCATCTTCCGCCAGAAGGAAGCCGGCTCCCTCCAGTAGTATCCGGCTCTTCTCGGGCACGTCGTGCTGCGTCCTTCATGCCGGCGGCTGACCCCGCATGCCGCAGAGGCGGCTCGAGAGCCGCCCGCGTCGCCCATGACGGAGGGACGGGTGATCGTGCGAATGCCATGTCGTGCCTGGGCATGATAGAATCGACATATCATGGCACGACAAACCGATCATACGAACGCGCTGCTGCTGGTTATCGGTGGCGCCTATGTCCTTTCCCAGTTGTATCTCACGGGCTCGAAGGAAATCGGGTCGGCCCCGCATGCCGCACCCCGGGCGGGGTCGTCGACTCACTTCAGGGTTGACCTTTCCCCGGATTCGAGTCTGCATCATGTCTACGCCAATGGCCGTTCCGCCATGCACCTCGCCGCCGAGGCCGGGCTGAACGACCTCCTCGAGGTGTATCTCCAACGCGGGGCCGTCATCGATGCCCGCGACAACGAAGGCAACACCCCTCTGATCCTCGCCGCCCGTGCAGGACACGGGAAAACGGTCGCCCTTCTCCTCTCGAAAGGCGCAAACATCGGCAGCAGGAGAAACGACGGTCGTACTGCCCTTCTCGTGGCACTTGCCGCGAAGCAGGGAAGCGCAGCGACCGTATTGGTCGATGCTGGCGCAGATATCCGAGCCGTCGACAGGGATGGATATACCGCCCTGTATTGCGCGGCTGAGAGCGGACTCGACGAGTGGGTGAAGCAGCTTCTGATCATGCGTCTCGACCCGAATGCCGAACGGATCCGCGGCTGGACCCCGCTCCATGCGGCGACTCACCAGAGGCATCCCACATGCGCACGGTATCTACTCGAGGCCGGCGCCGACCCGAATCGCCGAGAAGGCTACGGCCACTCTTCCGCCGACATCGCCCGGACCAGCAGCAACATCGAACTTCGTGCGCTCTTCATGGAGTATCCGACGAGAGTCCATTCCAGGCCCGCCTGGATGAGCCCACCGGCAGAAAGCGGCCCCCTCCTGCCCGAAGCATCTCCCGAGCCATCACGCCGTCAACGTTAATTCCCGTAGCCTAGCGTGTCCGTCACGAAAGAAACGCCGACGACGTTCGGGTTGAGATTCTCCGCGTTGTCTTCGATCGCGAAGTAGGCGTAATACATCGTATTCGGTTCGAGGTTCAGCAGATTGATCGTACCCTCGACTCCCCCGGTCTGGGGAAACGGATCTCCGCTGGCCTTGAGTCCCGCCGCCGTCATGACCGATTGCTCAGTTGTATAGTATTTGAAATACACGTTCCCGCCCTCGGTCAATTTCACGAGCATGTCGGCTGCAGCCATGGTCACGTTGGCCACCTGGGGATACGTCGGCTCGAACGACGGCGGCACGCTGTCAACGACGACCTGGGCGGCTGACGGCTGAGAACTGTTTTTTACGCTGTCAACGATATATATTCTATAGTTTCCGTCCAATTCGGGAGCCATGATGGTGGTAGCCGTGCCACTGGCGCAGGTCATGTCCGGCCCCGGATAGAACAGAAACGTGCCAAAGGGCGCAAGCCAGACGGTATTTCCCGTGTCACCGCTCGACACGATCGGGACAGAAGCGCCAGGACGCACCCAAACATGTTCCGCCAGGACCGCGTTCTGATTCACAGGCGCCGTGTTGTCAACCTGGACGATGGCCGTCGACGCCGACGAAATATTTCCGGCAAAATCCTGGATGAACAACCGATAGGTTCCTTCGAGAGCGGGCGCCGGAATGCTCGTCGCCTCCCCGTAGACGCTCGTCATGCTCTGGCTCCGGGCAAACGTCGTCGTGCCAGACGGAGCGAGCCAGACGGTGTTGTAGGCGTCGCCGGTCGAAAGGATCCCAATCGACTCACTTCCCCGGACGGTCCAGTTCACCGGCAGAACCGCATCCTGGTTATGGGGAGGAATGTTGTCATAGAGCCGGGTGAGCTGCGTGGCGGTGATGTTGCCATTGCCCCCGACATCGATCACACTGTCCGCGAACAGATTGACCGTGACATCCCCGGACACGAGGGGATAGACGGTGCATGAATAGACACGGCTTGGCGTTTTCGTCTCCAGATCGCCCGCGACGGCGTTTTCGAGAGTGAGCTTCGCGATACCGAATCCAGACACATTCTCGCTGAAGGTGATCGTGACGGAGAAAGTCCCGTTCGTGGCATACGGCGAAAGCGACGTGAACGTCACCGTGGGAGGAATATCATCGAATATCCTGAAAAGTTGCTTCGCCGCCGAATTCCCATTTCCCACGTCGTCGACGACCTTCCCGGCCGGCAGGTCGATCGTGACGCTTCCGTTCGCAGCCGGAGTGACGACGCAGGAAAATATACGATTCCGTTCGAGCATACGGAGATACTCCGCCGTTCCGTTCACGATGGTGAGTTTCGTGAGATCGAAGCCGGAAACCTGTTCGCTGAAGGTGATGACCAGCGGCATCGGCGCATTCGTCGTCGCCGAGGCGGTGGTCGAGAGGGTGACGGTCGGACGAGCGTCGTACATCCGCGCCAGCTGCGTGGCGGCGATGTTCCCTGTGCCGGAGGCATCGAAGACCTTGTCTGCCGCGAGATCGACCGTGACGGTTCCCGTCGTGGCGGGCGTGATGATGCAGGTGAAGACACGGTTGGGAACCGTCATTCGCCGGTCGCTCGCAACTCCGTTCTTCACGGCCAGCTTCGAGAGGTAAAAGCCGGTTACTTCCTCGCTGAAGGTGACCGTGAGCGGAATCACGTCGTTCGTCGTCTGCGGCGCGGTGGAGGAGAGCACGGCAGTCGGGGCATCTGCGCCGTAGCTTCTGGAGAGCCTCGCAGCGGCAAGATTCAGATTTCCCGCGGCATCGACGACCTTGCCGGCCGTGAGATCGACGGTAACGAGGCCGGGCAGGAGCGGAACGACCGTGCACGAGTAGACACGGTTCGCGGTTACCTGCTGAAGATTGGAGGCAGTCCCGTTTCCGATCGTCATCTTCGAGAGATCGAACCCGACCACGTTTTCGCTGAAGGTGATGGTCACCGGAAACGCCGCATTCGTCACGGAGCCGGCCGTGGAACTCAAAACGACGGTCGGTGGCGTGAGATCCTCTTCCGTGTCGGAAGCGTTCCCCTCCTGGGTTTCGGAAACGGAGAGACGCAGGAACGTGGTGCTCGTCGCGCCCCGTGCATCCGCCACCGAGACCGATATCGTCGCCGTTCCCGTCGACAAGGGCGCCGTGAAGTCCGCCACGAAGGCATCGGTGGCGATCGCAACGATCGTCCCGATGGAAGCCGCCCACGAGACGGACATCGGTTTCGCCTGATCTTCCTGATCGGGATCGGCTGCAGCAGCGGTGCAGATGATCCGTTCTCCCGGCAAAAGTGCCATTTTTGGGGCCTCGAGCCGGACAACCGGGGGATGATTCAACACGACGTCGCCCGGCGTCACGGGGATCGTTACATCGATCTGCTGCGGAGTTTCGCGCGTCACGAGGGGCACCGTGACGGTCGAACTGGCCGGGCGTGAGGTCGGCGAGATCGACGTCGATGTCGGGAGAACCGACAGGTCGGCCAGGATTTCCGCCGTCGGGAGGGGAGGGCCAGAGAACGAGCCGCCAGCGCGGGTCGTGATGATTTCGCCCCAGATGACAACCCGCACGCCGGGAGGGAGAGGATTCCCAACAGCATCACGCAGGACGCCCGAGACGATCTTCGTCGCCGCAAGAAGGCTCATGGAAGGAAACTCGGCAGGCTGTCCTGCGGCCACGGACAGAGTCCCGGAGCGGCATTTCAACGGTTTCTTCGTCAGCCGGCTCGTGAACGAGGCCACGAGGCGATGGGTTCCCAATGGGATATGTTCAAATATATATTCTCCGGACGCATTCGTCACCGCATGCGGGAAAAACGGGAGACTTTCGATCCACACCTCGGCCCCGGGAACGGGTACCACTCCGTCATCGGCTGCAAGCACCGATGCGTTCATCAGGGTTTCGTTCGCCAGAACCCGGCCGAACAGGGTTCCCTGTTCCGCCGCCGTGGAAGCGGTTCCGACGGAGGGTGCCCCGCCGCCGCTGACGCGGCATCCCGCTGTCACGAGAAACAGCATGGCGCAAAGCAGGAAAAGAGGAACGGCGAAGCGCAGCAGGGGCACGGCAGCCCGTTCCCCGCCCTTCGTGCGTTCCTGCAACCAGTTCAGAGGCGTTCTCTCAGGAGGAGGGCGATCAGGTTGCGAAACCGTTCGACGCTGTCGATCCGCACGCGCTCGTTCGGCGTATGCGCGTTTTCGATCGTCGGTCCGAAGGAAACCATTTCCATTCCCGGAATCAGCTCGGCGACGGCACCGCACTCGAGTCCCGCATGAACGACATTGAGCCGCATCTCCGAGCCACCCAGGCCACTATATATATTGCATACTTTTTTCACGAGCGGCGCGTCGGGACTCGTCTGCCACGGCGGATACGGAACGCCGACCTCGACGGTGCCGCCGATGCGGGTGACGATCTGCCTGAGTTTCTCCCCGAGTTCGGCGATGGCGCGCAGGCTCGAGCTCTGCAGGTGTGAGACGAGGATGACGGAACCGGTGCCCGTCGAGATGACACCCGGGTTCATCGAGGTTTCGACGAGGCCGGGGAACTGACTGCTCATCTGTTGAACGCCGCACGGCAGGTCCAGGATGAACTCGGTGCATCGGCGGGTATCGTTGACGGACAAGGCGTCGGGAACGGGCCCCAAAATGGGAACGACCCGGAGTTCGAGCGCGGGATCACCCGCGGCATATTCGCGTCTCAGGCGTTTTTCGAGCATTGGGAGCATCTCGGCCAGAATCGGCAGGTGCTTCGTCGGCACCGCGGCATCGAGAGTCACGTCCCGGGGAATCGTCGTGTCGATGCTTCCGCCGCGAATCGAGATCAACCGCACCGGCACGACCGAAGCGATGGTTTTCAGGAGACGGCCGGCAAGCCGGATGGCGTTGGCGCGACCGCGGTTGATGTCGACGCCGGAGTGGCCGCCGCGCAGCGCTCCGATGACGACACGCATCGCCTGCACCTCGGAGCCGCCGGCCGGCTTGCGGTTCCACGGGATGACCGCACGGTCAGCGCGACCGCCGGCGCAACCGATGTTCAACTCGCCTTCGGTTTCGCTGTCGAGGTTGATCAGCCGGCGCCCCTCGAACGATGCGGGGCTCAAGCCGTAGACTCCCGAGAAATCACCTTCCTCGTCGACGGTGAACAGGAGTTCGAGACGGCCGTGGTTCGTGACGGAACCCCGCATGATGTCGAGAAGTGTCGCCACGCCGATACCGTTGTCTGCACCGAGCGTCGTGCCGTTCGCCGTAACCCAGTCGCCCGAAACGACCGGCACGATCGGATCGCGCGTGAAGTCATGCCTGCTTTCGGGAATGCGATCGCCGACCATGTCGAGATGCGCATGCAGAACGGTGATCGGTTCGTCTTCCCGGCCGGTGGTGGCGGGCATCTTGACGAGAAGGTTACCGACCTGGTCTGACCTGGCCTCGAGGCCGAGGCGGCTGGCTTCAGACGCCAGATACTCCCGGAGAGGGCCTTCGTGCTTCGAAAGACGCGGAAACGCGCTGATGTCCCAGAACGCCTGCCAAATTCCGCCCGCCGGGCCAGACCGGAGCGACTCGGGGCAGGCCGTTTCGGCAGTCTCCGCACCGCAGGGCAAGACGATCGCGAACAGCGCGAGCACGAGGATCAAGACATCGTTTCTCAATCGCATGGGATTCTTCATATGTCTCTCCGAAGGGGTGTTTTCCCTGATGGTACCATCGTTCGTCATCCGGAGAAATGGGGTGACGGATATTTCTTCGTCGCGCGGCACGATGGGATATAGCGAGGCGGGTGGGTCACGAATCGCCCGCGTTCTTCCGCGTCACGCATGGCTCGGAAAATGTGGTAGAATAGTGGCTACGACAGATCGTAACGTCATTCGACGAGAGGATGCAAGTCGGTGAACCACCTCATTATAAAATATCGATCGTTCTATTTTTCCGTCTGGGCCCTCTGGCTCCTCTTCCAGAGCATCCCCGCCGCCGCCTCGGGCCCGGATCTCATCTACAGCCCGGAAGATCTCTCCTTCAGGGTGGAACAGGCCGCGCGCGTCATCGGAGACGCCGATGTCGAGGCCGTCCTGGCGAAACTGCTCGGAAAAAACGCCTTTCTCATACCCCTCCTGCAGCTCGACCGACCGGACCGCCGCGAGACGATCAGGCGAATTCTGCAACTCGAGGCAGCCGTCAAATCCGCCGACCTGAAGGATCTGGGCACGTTCGAAACGGCCCTTCGCCTCGACGCATTCACCGACCTGTGGAAGAGCCTTCAGGGAATCCGCGGGAAGGAGGCTTCCGAAGCCCAGCTCGAAGGTCTCCGCCGAGCCGTCGAAACCTACGGGACGCTCGTCGATCTCTCGCGACGCTTCGGCAGCACGCCAAAGCGGGGTCGGTATGCCTACCTGCTCGCCATGGCCCGCGAGGAGCTCGCCCGGCGTATCAAGGACCCGGAGAAGGTGCGCGCGCTCAAGCAGCTCATCCGCGAAGACCTCCTCGAAGCGCTCGCGAATATCGGCACCCGCCCCAACCGCGACGAACCCGCCACGAAAGCCGATATCGAGGAGAAACTCAAAACGCTCGATCAGGAGTTCGGCGGCATCAACCCGCTGCGCGCCCCCTTGGGAAAAGGCGTCACGACCACCTCGGCGATGGGCATGCGACGGCACCCGAAAACCGGCAGACTGCGGCCCCACAACGGCATCGACCTCGCTGGTGCCGGCTGCGACGGCTGGCCCGTCGCGGCGGCCGGTCCCGGCCGGGTGGTACGCAGCGACTGGAACGGTGGATACGGATACATGGTCGTCCTGCGCCATGATCTCGATGCCGGCGTGTTCTACAGCCGGTACGGCCATCTTCGGCGCGAGGGGCGCATCCCGCCCGGAACCGTGGTGGGACGTGGCGACCGGATCGGCCTGTGCAACAACACCGGCGTCTCGACCGGCCCGCATCTTCATTTCGAGGTCCGGCGCGACGCCGAAACCGGCCGTCCCGTCGATCCAAAGCCACTTCTCTCGGGGTCGGCGGCACATCTTTCCGGCCGATGAGCCGCCCGGAGCATATCTCATGAAATCATATATATCTACCGTTATTTACATTGTGATGCTCGCTTCGTCCTGTGCCGCGGCGGAAGCAGAGGTCGGCTCGAGCCTGGCTGAGAAACTGCGGGCACTGCGCGAGAAACGGGGCGGCGCCGTCGCATCGGCCGTGACGAAGCTTCCCGGCCGGCCGGCGACTCCGCCGCCCGCCATCCAGATGACGCCGGCACCGCCTCCGAAGCCGACGATCGAGACCGAACCCGACCTGGCCGATCCGGATGGGGTGCTGGCAAACCTCGAGACACGAAGACCCGCCGACGCCATCGACTGGAAACCCGTCGTCATGCTCCCGGATTCAGCTCACACCCCGGCGAGTCCCGAGGAGGCGGTGAAATCCCCGGGCCTTCTCGTCTCGGCGGGCGGCGAACCATTCCTTCTCGAACCGCGGGAGCGGCAGATTTCCGCTCTCGATCCGGCAAGCGGGCGGCTGACGCTGTTCTCCCGCGACCGGTCCCCCGGTCTCATCGAGACGGCCGACGCGGCCGTGCTCGGCAACGATGCCCTTGCGCTGGCGGACAACGGCCGGCAGGCGGTATATCTGTTCCGGGCGTTCCGTCACGCGGCGACGATCGGCCTCGCCGGCGAGCGCCGCCTGTTCCGGTACATCCGGCACGTGTTCGCGCTGCCCGACGGCCGTTTTGCCGTCTCCGACGCCGGCGCGAACCGGAGTTTTCTCTTCGGCCCCGCCGGCGAGGTGCTGGCCGAGATCGACGGCACCGTCGAGCCGGTGTGGCTGGCCGGGAAGTTCGTCCGCCTGATCACCGACGAGAAACGGGTCCGGGCCGTCGCCGTCGATCCCGGTTCCGGTCGCGAATCGCCGCTCTTCACCTATACGCCCCCGGCAGGACGGCTCCCTCTCGATGCCAGGGCCGTCGGGACGGCGGGCGCGGGAACCGAGCTTGCAGTGCTCGTCTCCGAGGGAATGGGCGACGCCGACCATCCGGCCTGGAGCCGCATTCTCCGGTATCGCGCGGGAGCGCTCCGGACGGCTTCCGTTCTGCCCGATCTTTCGTTCGACCTCGCCGGCAGGCGCTCCTGCGTGCTGATCAACCGCGGCGGCACGGTGAAACTGCTCGCCCTCCGCCAGGCGTCCGCCGGCATCGGCCTTTTCGCCGCCGACCTGCCCTGATCCCGGATCTACGAGGCCCGGGGCAGACGCCATGACTTATTCCCGGGAGGCCCCAGAAAACGCCTGGACGGCGGATTCGACATCGCCAAAGAACTCGAGCACATCATGAAGTCCCACGAGTTCGAACACACGCATGAGCCGTTCCGGAACTCGGGACAGCCTGATGTTCCCGCCTCCCTCCCTGGCCTGGATGGCCTGCGTGATGATCAGGGAGAGGGACTGACTGTCGATGAACGAGACGTCGGCGAGATCCAGAACGATGTTCCGACACCCCTTCTTCTGGAAATCATCGAACAGGGCGGTGAAATCCCGGGACGTCTGAAGGTCAAGCACGCCCTGCAGATACGTGACAAAAACGCCGTCACGGGTCTCCTGGTGATGAATCATGGCCGCGCCTAGTCGACGGTGATCGACTTGCTGACGTTCTTGGGCACGTCGGGGTGGACGCCGTGGCCCTCGATCTCGAGCCGGTTCATCATCTCCATCTTGTGCAGGCTCATGCGGAACGCGAGGAGCTGGAGGACCACCGTCGCGGAGAAAATCGTCATCAGCGGGTTTCCGGTGCGCGGGAGCGTTATATATCCATGTCGATATGTAGCCGAGGCCGCCGGCGCGATCGAGACGGCTTCCCGCAGGCGCTCGTCATCCTCGGCGATCATGAACACGTCGGCGCCCCTGATCTTGTGGGTGTTGATCTGCGAGATCGTGAGGTTCACGTCCAGCTCGGCCGGGCCGGTGATGAACAGCAGCGGGTAGTTGCCGTACATGCTGCCGAAAAAATCGTGTTTCGCGAACACGTCCGTGAACAGCCGCTCCTCGACGGCGCTCGCCAGCTTCGGCGGCTTGTCGTCGAACGCGTATGCAGCCACCGAGTCGAACAGCCGGCCGAGAGCGCGCGTATCGAGCGTTCGCCCCTCCGGGTCCTCGACGATGCGGTGGACGGCCTGACCGAAGGTTTCGAGCAGGCCGCGCACATTGGCGAGGCCGAAGACGGTGTTCACGCCGAGAATCGTGTTCGGACCGTGCTTGAACTCCGACGCCTCGAACCCCTCGGTGTGGTTGAGAACGATCTCGCGGATCTTGAGCGCGCCTTCCTTGGCGATGCCGAGCAGGCGCGTGGCGAGAATGTGCATGCTCGGCGCCTGGTGGATTTCCCTGGCAACGAGTTCGATCTCGCGCGACGTGGTCTTGATCGTCCGGTCGATGAGGCCGGGGATCCGTTCCATCGCCTCGCGCCAGTCGGTTCCTGATTCTATATTTTCCGATTTTTTACTGCCGCGTTTCGCCGCGGCTTTGCGGCGGCCCTGGCGGTGTTCCTGGAGGCGCACGGCGAGAATCAGCAAGACCATCAACTGGTTGATGAAGCTCTTCGTCGCGGGCACGGCGATCTCCGGGCCGCAGAAGAGCGGGATGCACAGGTCGGATTTTTCCTGGCCCAGCGTCGAGTTGGTGTTGTTGAGGATGCAGACGCGCTTCACGGTCGGGTATGTCTGCTCGACCATATTGAACACGTCGATCAGGTCCTTCGTCTCGCCGCTCTGGCTGATGCCGATGATCAGGTCGGCCGGCCGCAGGGATCGCGTGCACTGGGCGCGGAACTCGCCGGGAAGCAGGGGAATCACCGGCAGGCCGCAGATCTCGTTGAAGAAGATCGGCGCGGTTTTCGCCGCGTGGAACGAGCTTCCGCAAGCGAGGATATAGATCGTGCCGCCTTTTTCCGCCGCCCCCGACACCATGCGCAGGAAGCTGCGGATACGCGCATCCACGTCGTCGATGTCGTCGAGATCGAACGTCGCGTCGATCATCTTGAGCAACAGGGGCAGGTTGCGCCGGCCGGTTCCGCCGATGTCGCGCAGTTCGTCGAGCAGGCTGCCATAGGAAGACTCGAAGCCTGTGTCGCACTCCGCGGGCGGATCGGCCTCGACGAGGCGGTTCAGCTTCGCCAGCTCGGTCGAATCGAGAAGCACGGCGGCCTTTTCCCGGAACTCTTCCGAATCCGTGATGCCGGCGAGCCGCGAGACGACGTCCTTGAGCCGCGCCAGCACCGCCGCCTCGTCTTTTCGCTCGCGCACGCGCCGGGTGATGGCGTTTCCGCCGGCATACAGGGTCAGCAGCCTCCGGGTCGTCTGGACCTGGTTGGCGATCTCCTGTTCCATGAAATACTTGTACGGAGGCTGGAGGCGGGTTTCCTCGACCTTCAGGAGGCTACGCTGGGAAGCGCGCTTCAGACGCCTGCCGCTGCGCAGGTCGTACAGCACGGGCTCGGCCCCGGGGCCGAACACGGCGAACTCGTTCTCGCGAATCGGCACGAGGATGCGCGTCATCTGCAGGACCGACGCAAGATCCGACGAGGCGAGCGTAAAGTTCCCGACCTCCTGGTCGTGGCCGGTGCCGATGTAGAGGCTGCTTCCGGCCTTGATCGCGATCATGACGCGACTGACGGGATCGACGACGACCGAAGCGAACGAGCCAGTCACCTGCTTCGCCGCGTGCAGCACGGCCGCGCGCAGAGCCGCCTCGCGCACCGCCATGTCGTCGACGTTCTTGTACTGAAGCTCGAGGGCGAAGAAGTGCTCGATCGTGTGAACGAGCATCTCGCCGTCGTTGTCGCTCTTCACATCGTGGCCTTCGCGGCGCAGCCACTCTTTGAGCCGCTCGCAGTTCGTGATATTGCCGTTGTGGGCACCGTAGAAATGCAGTTTGCACCGCATCTCGTGCGGCTGGGCATTCTCTTTCGTCACGGCCCCGAACGTGGCCCAGCGCACCTGGCCGCAGAACAGCAGGCCGGACAGCTTGTCGATGCCGAGCCTGACAACCACGTCGCTCGGCGCTCCGACATCCTTGCGCAGGACGGTTTTTCCCTTCTCGTCCTGCACGATGCCGCCGGTCGAGTCGTATCCGCGATACTCGAGCATCTTGAGCAGTCTGGCAGCCATGCCGCCCATCCGGGCATGTTCACGTTCAAAGCTGAGTCCGATGACGCCGCACATCCGGTTTCCCTTCCTTCGAGCAGATTTTGCCGTGAGAATACTCCCGACTCACCATTCCTGCCAAGTATTCCGTCTGCTTTCCTCATTTCGCCCCCTCCGACAGGGCGGAAAGCCCCGTTCGCCGTGTGCTGTCGAAAGGCGAACGGAGCTTTGACAAAACGCCTGTTTTCTGAGAATGTTCAGGTGATATCAGTGACTGTCACAGTCACGGGGGGGGGGATGGTGATGGGCGAGAAGGAAACGCTGCTCGAGCTGGCGGACGGGTTCATCGAGAATGAATTGGCGCTCGCGGGCCTCTACGATGTCTGCATCGATTTTCTGCCTGCATTCAAAGACGTCTGGGAAAGCCTGAAAAAACAGGAAGAGGCTCATGCCGAGGTCTTTCGGCAGATCCGGTGCGCGATCGATGAAGCACACCAGTCCTGGTCTCAGGGGCGATTTTTCATCCAGACACTCCGGCTGATGACTGCCGACATCCGGAAACTGACCGGCGAGATCCGCGCCAGATCAGCAAATCCGCGCTACGTCGTCCAGCATATGATGGACACGGAAAACTCGCTCATCGAATCCGAGTTGACCAAGGCGTTCCTCACGAAGGAAGAGCGGTTCCAGGCACTGTTGTCGAAACTCCAGGACGAAACCACATTCCACCGGTCGTCGTTGCGGGACATCCTGCGAAAAATCTGAGGTTTCAGCCCTCGTCGGAAATCCCGTCGATGCCGACGCCTTCAAGATGCTCCAGAACGCTCATCACGTGGGAAATGACGCGCAGCGAGCGCAGGATGCTGCCGTGTTGCGGCGCGAGAATCGCAGCCTCCACGCTCCGGACCCGGTTGATCGCGAGCCGCAGAGCCCGTGTCGACGGCATGATCCCCTTGTGAAACGAAATCATGTCCGGAAACGGGCAGCCTGCTTCGGCCTTGTCGTTCGGACAGCATTTGAAGTCTGAGCAGGTGAAGCACTTCTCGTCGAGTTCGAGAAAGAGATCCCAGTCGTAGCGGTAGCTTCCGAACAGGTCGCTGGTGAACAGGGTTCCGGTGCGCTCATCGAGGGTCGCGAAACTGCCTGGCGCGTGGGCATACGGCGTTCCGATGAACCTCAACTTCCGGTCGCCCAGGTCGAGGGTTTCCTGATCACGAATATCTGCGAACCTGCCATGGAAGGACTTCTCGACATAGTGCCTGATGAAGACGTTGTTGGCATGCTTCGAGTAGATGCGCAGCTCGGGGTTCGTGCATAGATCGAGGTAGTTGGGCAGCGAACCGCACAGGTCGGGGTCGTAATGCTGGTAGATCAGCGCCGTAATGTCGTTCGGGTGGACACCGGTCTGCAGAACCTTCATCATGACGCCGGCAAAATCGGGCCGGCTGCCGCTGTCGATGATGGCGACGCCCTTTTCCCCCTTCACGAGGTAGGGGTTGCAGTGCAGTTCGGTTTCGCTGTCATACACGCCAATCCAGAAAACGCCCTCGGCAACGCGAATCGGACGTTCGAATCTCAGCTCATTTGACATACGCGCCTATATTTATCCTTCCGAATGTGTGTCAGACCTGGCGGTGACGAAATATGCCTTCATCGGCGCCTTGTTCTTGAGGGAAATTTCCCCGCGTTCCTGCCAGGTGAACCGGTCTTTCGAAAGCCGCCAGGTCGATTCGGAGACGTTGATGCGCCCCTTCTCGCCCGACGACTCGAACCGCGACGCGATGTTGACGTTGTCACCGAACACGTCGAACTGCATCCGGTCGCGGCCCACGACACCGCCCATCACCGGCCCGGAGTGGATGCCGATGCGGAGATGAAACGGCTCAGGAATCGCCTTGTTGAATTCATTCATGAATTCGAGCGAATCGATCGCAGCCTCGACGGCCCGGGCGGCATGGTCGGAAAGCGGCTGGGGCGCTCCGAACACCGCCATGTATGCGTCGCCGATCGTTTTCACCTTGGTGCCGCCCCAGGCCTCGATGCGGACGTCGATGCCGCTGAACAGCCCGTGAAGGCACGAGATGAGCGTCTGTGCGGGAATCTTTTCGGCCAGCTTGGTGAAGCCCGCGCAGTCCATGAACAGGATCGTCACGTCAAACTCGCGCGGAGCGTATTCCCCTCGCGTCTTGATCTCTTCGGCGACCACCTCGGGAAGCGTATTTTTCAGAAGCTGATCGACCCGCCGTTCGAGAAGAACGTATTTCTCGATCACCGATGTCAGCAGGCGCTTCTGGATGGCCGCATCCTCGAGACCGGCGAACGAGCCAAGGAGCTCCTTGCCCAGGATTCCGGTAGCGGTCGATTCCGAGGCGGAGGGATCGAGCAGGCAGCTGATCAGGTCATTTTTCGTGGTGGCTTTCGCCATGTGTGCAGGGTTCCTCTCACGCCGCCATGGTAACGCGCCGCGCGCCCTGGCGCAACATTCATCAAAGCGGCATTCTTGACACCCCGCCAATTCCGACTATGCTTGAAAGTAGAAGGGGTTGTGAAGGATTTGTACCGCAAGGGCCGCACTACATCCGGCCAAGTCGACACATGCGGCCACGGGAGCCTATCACAAGAGGGTAACGTCCATGGGTGCAGATCATGTGCCCGGTTCGGCCCGACGTTCCACCATCCCCTGGGATAAAATCACAGAACGGACGCATGTCGGCGTCCTCACCCCCGAAGCGAGCCAGAGTCTCGAGCTGATGGCAGACGGAATCATAGACGCGCTTTGCCGCAATCGATGCACGATCTGCTGCGTCAGTGAAAAACACGCAAAAGCGCTTCGAGAGCGTCTCGACGTTCGGTGTATCGATCACAGGGCGGCGACGGCTGACGGCCGGCTGCGGTGGCTCGAAACCTCGACGGGGAAAAACCTGACGGAGACCGTGTCGGCGGCATTCAACAGGCGGCCGCACGCGGAACCGCCACTCGTGCTGGTACTCCCGGTCTGGAGTTCCGTCCAGCGGAAGCCGGCCGCCATGCGCGTGTTCGAAGCGACGCTGTGCGATCTCATCCTTACGGGAAAAGCGCGGATCATCTGCTTCTATCCCGTCACGTGCCATACGAAGGGCGTCTTGGTCTCGGCCATGGATTCGCACCGTCTGCTCTGGTTCGAAGGGGAGTTCTCGCATAATCCCTTCCACATGCCTCTCCATACGCGAAAATCAAGACACCGGGCCGACGAGATGTTCCGCCAGCGCATCGAGGCATTGCGCATCAGCAGGCGCATCGGCGATGTACACGGGATGGACCCCGCCACGTCACACGAACTGAACAATCTGCTGGCCGCGATCGTCGGGAACACCGAGATCCTCCAGCTCACGCTTCCGGCCAGCACCTCGATCTATGACCAGCTGAACACGATCCACGAGGCGGCACGAAAGGCTGCGCAGATCTGCCGCCGCATTCCCCTCTCCGAAGCGGCCCCCGTTCCAGCGGGAACGCCGCCGGAGCACAGGTCCACCGAATCAGCGAAGCAGCCTGCCTCCAAATCCCTTGCGCCCACGTGGCAGGGCTGGGGAACCGTTCTCCTGGTCGATGACGAGGAAACGATTCGCATCGTCGGGAAACAGATTCTCGAGCGGCTCGGGTTCAAGGTTCTCACGGCCTCGGACGGCCTGGAAGCGGTTCACCTGTGCAAGCGGTTCAGCGAGGAGATCCGGATCATCATCCTCGATCTGCTGATGCCGAACATGACCGGGGAAGAAGCCTTCATCGAGATCCGCCACATGACGGACAACCTGCCGGTCATCATCGCGAGCGGCCTCGGCTCGGAAGAGATCGCCCGGAAATTTCCGCGCGACGACCGGCTCGCGACCCTGCCCAAGCCCTACGGCATCATCGAACTGTCGCAGATCCTCAAAAAAATTCTCGGGGACGAACAGGCCAGGCCGGGAAACATCGACGAGTGATTCCTTCGCGATACAAAGCCAGTCTCTCCTCCCGTTCGTACAAAGGCTGCTGAAGCACGAGAGGCATTTTCATTCTGCAGGGGTCACTGCCTTGTTCCCCGATTGTGTCGCAATATCGGCGGGCGTCACGTCCGGATGCCGGTATCGACGCCGGCCGCGCGTCAGCCATCCATACTGGATCGCCTCGACAGGGCAGAAGTTCAGGCAGGCGTAACAGGCCTCGCACCGGCCGCCCCAGACGGGCCGGCCGTCGGGCCCCGTAGCGATATTCCCCACCGGGCAGATCTTCATGCATACCCCGCATCGGGTGCATGTCTCATCAGCCTTCAGAAACCGGTCGCTCCGCCGCACGGACGACAGGAACCCTGCATACATCGGCCGGAACAGGACCTCGTTGATCCCGGCGAAGAAGCCGGGCGGCCGTTGCCGGCCGGCCGTGACATCCGCCATGAAGCGGTCGACGGCTTCGTCCCCCGCGGAGATCATCTTTTTGCACTGTTCTTCCGTGGGAGCGGGATGGAGAGGAATGCAGTTTCCCGGGTAGACGACCGCTTCGGCGGCATCGAGATGCGCACCTTTCGCTTCCAGCAGTTTTCGCAACTGGGCGAGAGTCCCTCCGGAAGCGCTTCCGCAGGTTGCGATCGCAAACACGCGGTCGGCCCTGATCGAGACGATGTTCTCGACGAACTCCTTCACGACGCGCGGAAGCCCGAACGAGTAGACCGGGAAGACGAAGCCGAGCCTGGACGCGGCAATCTCGCCCGCGCCGGCGGGGGCCGAAGCGATGGGCTTCAGCTCGACATCGCCTCCAAGCGCCGCCGCCGCGCGCCGGGCGGCCGCGAGTGAATTCCCGGTCCCCGTGAAATACCAGATGATATCGTTCATGACCGCACCTCGACCTCTGATATTATATTTTTCAATATTTTGTAGTTGTCGCAGACGTTGTGATACGTGCGCACGGTAGGGTAACATGGAACCAACCCACCGGGCAGCCCATGCCCGCACACGGAGGAAACAAGAACATGTTCCCAGCCGCCACCTACACGGCCCGACGCAGAGAGCTGCGTTCACGCTTCGGCAACGGTCTCCTGCTTTTCCCGGGGAACGGCGAGATGCCGATGAACTACGCGGCCAACACATACGCGTTCAGACAGGACAGTTCCTTCCTCTACTACTGGGGCCTCGCCGAGCCGGGCCTGTTCGCGATCATCGACCTCGATCTCGGCCGGGAGATCGTCTTCGGTGACGATATCACCCTCGACGACGAGATCTGGATGGGGCCGTGCGCGCCTCTTTCCGTGAGGGCAGCCTCGGCCGGCGTGACGGAAACCGAACCTCTCGCCTCGCTCGAAGGGTATCTCGCCGCGGCCCTGTGCGCGAAACGGCCGGTCCGTTTCCTGCCGCCATACCGCGCCGAAACGAAACTCCGGCTCGAACGACTGCTCGGCATCGAGGCTTCGCGCCTGAGTTCGTATGCATCGGCCGAGTTCATCCGGCCGGTCGTCGCCCAGCGCATCGTGAAAAGCCCCGAGGAAGTCGCCCAGATCGAGGCGGCCCTCGAGATCAGCGGTGCGATGTATGGAAAGCTCCTGAACCTGCTGCGCCCCGATGCGATCGAGCAGGAACTGGTCGGCGCAGCCGAGGGGGTGGTTCTCGCCGCAGGCTCGCGCACGTCGTTTCCGACGATCCTGTCGATCCGGGGCGAGACGCTTCACAATCATCACCACGGAAACCGCATGAAGGCCGGCGATCTGCTACTCGTCGACTCGGGCGCCGAGTCGCCGCTCTGCTACGCGAGCGACATCACCCGGACATTCCCGGTGTCGGGCCGGTTCGAGCCGCGCCAAAAGCAGATCTACGAGATCGTTTTGTCGGCCCAGACGAGCGCGATCGAGATGATGCGACCGGGTGTTCCGTACCGCGACGTCCACCTGACGGCCGCGAAGGTTATCGC
>JAGOCE010000370.1 GCA_017998915.1 Candidatus Ozemibacteraceae bacterium | reverse complement strand
AAGGAGAATCGATACAAAAATTCCCTGTACAACGGCGAAATTCTTATGTCGTGGGGGACAGGAAAGGTCATATATAAATCCTGAGCCAGTTGCTTTCCATGGAGGAGGGATTGCTCGAGCCACCGGAGGTACAGCAACGAGTCTGGATCGATCATCGGATAAAGGCCCTGCCAAGGCCACGCTGATTCGATCCGTTGCAAACTCCAGAGAAATGCAGTGCCGAGGAGGACGAGGGAAATAGTCCATGGCAGGTTTCCCCAACGCACGTTCGCTCCGGCGTTCGAATTACTCATGTTTCGGGAGGTTCCTTTGTGAGAAAAATGCGAAAAAATTGTGTATCTGCTCACGTGTGGTTAATTTTCATGAGTCATGGCCCGATAGTAACACAGGGAGGAGAGTTTCTTCTCCCTTTCGGTAAGGGATCGTCATTCGACATCGAATTCCCTTGACACACACGTTTTCGGTCCCTATATTGCTGATATTCAGAGTATGTTAATCCGCTACGTCCGTAAAGGGAGGGTACCTATGGCAAGGTCCATCATCAGACCCCCAGCCGACACCCGTGGTTTTACGCTCATGGAAATCATGGTCGTCATCATCGTCATTGCCGTGCTGGCTTCCGTTGCCGGCCCCATGATCACGAGCATCACCGATCAAGGTCGCGCCTCGGCAACGAAATCGAAGCTCTCCAGCCTGAAGAGCGCCATTCTTGCATACAATGGCGATGTCGGCCGGTATCCCTTCTGGGGCAATCCTGCTGATGTTTCCTGCGCAGTCCTCTATAACAAAGACATGGAACTTTTCAACGACAACATCGACAATAATATTCTGACATGTGGAACCTATGGGGGAGGCGTAATCAATACGACCGGCGGGTTTGTATTCAATATTGCCAAGTATTCGACTCAAAAATGGAAGGGACCATACATGGATTCCGAGCCTCTCGATTTCATGTATGACTCTTGGGGAACACGCATCAAGTATTTTCATTACAATCATGGCATTTGGTTGCATGCCGCCGGTCCGGATCAAAAGTTCGACGATTCCAACGACGCTACGTTAACGAATTATACCGGTGATGATATCGTTCTTTCCATCGCCCGGACGAAGTTTTAATCCATCGTTTTTTCCCGAGGGCGCATGACGGTGCGCCCTTTTTTCATTTCCGGGATTCATCAGCCGATTTCTCGTTCGAGGTTCGGACTTGAATCATGATATACTCCATATATCCCCCTCTCTGAGGAGGGAAATTTTCCGCGGTATTATTACTGGGTTGATGTATGGCAGGTAATTCCGGCTTCGAACCGTTTGCGGCGGTAGATATTGGGGCTTTCTCGCTCAAATTCATTTACGTTGAGCGGGATGGCAACGGCTTGCCGCAGTTGAAAGCGGTGGCGCATCTGCCGATTCCTGCGTTCACGCATCTGCTGACAGCGGAAGAAAAAGAGCGGATGAGCCGTGACGATATCGAAAAGGACGCGCAGGTAAAGCTGCAGAGGTTCCTGACGAAGCATCTCACGGAGCTGCTCTATGACAACCAGATCCAGACGAAGCGTGGGATCACGCTAGCATCAGGACGTTCGGTCACGATCCGGTATTTCGAGATTCCGCCCATTCCCGAGAAAAACGCGTTTGCGAGCGCGGTAAAAGCCGAGGCGGCGAAGCAGATGCCGTTCTCGATGGAAAATGCCGTTCTCGGGTATTCGAACATCGGCGAGACCGTCAAGGAGGAGAAGGCGCTTGCACAGGTCATGGTCGCGGCGCTCCAGAAAGACGTCGCCCAGCTCGTCTCCGACAATTTCAAGGGGGGCGGCCTGACCAACGAGGGCATCCTCACCCTCCCCCAGACGCTCGAACTCTCTCTCGCCTCCCAGCTGAAGCCGCCACCGGGCAGGGAGGAGAAGGTCGCCGTCATCCACTGCGGCCACAAAACCACCTCCGTCTTGATCTACAAGAACGGCATCCTGAACTTCTATCGCGACATCAACATGGGCGGAGAAACAATAACCGAGTCTATTCTTGCCGGCGGAGATCTGGACGGAGCGAAGATCGAGTTCAAGAGCATCGAAGAGGCGACCGAACTGAAACACAAGATCGGCATTCTCCCCCCCGATGAGCTTCAGAATCTCAAAGGGGTCGAAAAGTTCGCGGCAAAGCAGATTTTCGCGAGCGTCGAAAAAATATTTCAACATATACAACTTTCGATCAGTTTCTACATTTCCCAACTCGGCGAGACCGGAATCGACCGGGCAATCCTGTCCGGCGGCTCGGCGGCGATGAAGAACTTCAGGGAATTCATCGAGGAAAGCCTCGAAATTCCGGTCGAACTGGCGAATCCGTTCAAGGACCTCTCGACCGCCGGCATCGCGTATTCCGCTGCCAAACTCCAGGCGGAAGCCCCGCAGTTCGCCGCACCGGTCGGAGTTGCCCTGTATGACGGCTCCTCATCCATCATCAATTTCACCGACATCCTGTTTCCGAACCGGCATGTTCAGACGCTCGATCTCTCGAAGGTCAGTTCGAAATTCGGAACGGGCATCGCAAAAAAATTCGGATTCAACCTCGAGCTCGACGAGAAAAAAGTTCGGCTGATCGCTGCTCTGCTGGGGGTGCTGTATCTCCTCCTCCTGCTCATCCCGGTCGTGAAAATCCGACAGGACGTTTCCGCCGTGAAAACCGAGTATCAGAAGCTCCAGAACAAACTGGGCGAGCTCACCTCTTCGCAGAACGAGGTCACCGAACTGCTCGCCGAGAAGGATAGGCTGACAAAGGAAATCGGGTTTCCCGATGAGGTCAAGAAACTCCGCTTCCCGAACTCGCAGATTCTCCTGGAAATCGCGAGCATCACGCCGAAGCAGATTTTCATCCAGGAACTGGTCATCTCCCGTCAGGCCAATCCGGCCACGTTCAAGATAACGGGCCAGACCGACTCGTCCGACCGCGTGTTCGATTACATTCGGTATTTTGAAAACGCGACGTTCCTCAAATCACCCGCCATCGAATCGACGGAGGAAGTGCCGATCGACGACAAGAAGGATTTCATCAAATTCGCCCTCTCCGGAAATATCGTCATCCCCCCCCCGGACGCAGCCGCGGCCAATGCGGCGGAAGGGAATTGAGGCGCCATGGCCGAAGAGATCAAGCTCTATGAGTGGGTCCTCAAAGCGAAAGAAGACCCGAAACTCGCTGCACAGCCCGTTGTCATTCTTCTCGCGCTGATGTTCCTGTGCTGGAAATTCCTGTATGCCCCTCAACAGGTCATTCTCGAAAAGGAGCGGAAAAGAACCAAAGGGGTCCAGGACCAGATTCGCGAGCTCGAATCAGCCGTCGCGAACATCGAAGAGATCAAGATCGAGGTGAACGACCTCAAAAACGACCGCCTCGAGGCGGAAGAACTGTGCTACGGGAAGATGCGAGCTCCGGAGTTTCTCCAGGATCTCCGCAGGATCGCGAAACAGGCGGGCCTCGAGTTGAAAAGCATCAATCCGCAACCACCGGTTTCCAAGAACTTCGAGACGATCACCTTCGAGGAGTATCCCGTCAAAATCTCATTCAGCGGGGATATCAAGCAACTCGGCATCTTTCTCAGGCTCCTCGAAACCCATAAAAAGGTCATTTCCATCAGCCTTCCCGCGCTCGTTCCCGACGCAAGCGGAAGTTTCAAATTCGATATCAGCCCCACAGCCGTCATGCTGCTCGAACAGCAGAACGCGTCTGCCAAGCCTGGCGAAGGTTGAGTCGCATGGGCATCCGGTTGTTCTATCTGAGTTTGCTGATCCTATCTATCGCGATGGGAGGACAGTTCTACAAGAACAGGCCGAAGCAGGCTCCGAAGAAGCCGCCCAGACAGGCCACCTCGGTCAATCTCGACGAACTCGATCTCCAGCAACCTCCGGAAACAGCATCAGGCACTCCGAATATGACATACCCACCGGGAATCGAAACACCGGAAGGATTGGCGGCTTCGAACTCCGCCATCATCTCGAGCGGTTCTGCTGCCGTCCAACCTCTCGATGAAGGGACGTTGTCAACAAGAGACAACGTCATCCTTGCGTTCCAGCGACTCTCCCGCAGCCCGTTTGAACCGTCTCCCTTCGCCAAGCTGGTCGAACAGGCCCAGGCGTCGGCCGCCGCCGAGATCGCTGCCAACCCAACTCGCACCAGCAAGATGAAACCGACCGAGATCATGCCCACGACCTTTGGGGGAACAATCGAAACGAAGAACGCCCTCGTCGCGATCATCGATCGCAACCTGTATCGCACAGGAGATACGTATCTGGGAAAGACCATCCGAAAGATCGAAAAAACTCACATCA
>JAGOCE010000369.1 GCA_017998915.1 Candidatus Ozemibacteraceae bacterium | reverse complement strand
GAGCCAGTCGGCGCCTCCGAATCGCTGTGGCAGGTCGGTCACCGGCGCCGGGCCGGCGTCGAACGGAGCCAGCGTGAACAGCCGGTCGCGGAACGCGGCCGTGGCGAGTGGATCTCCGCCGTCGAGCGCCTCGGCCCAGAACAGTGTCGCAGGCATGAGGGGGGTCCACTGCACCGAGCGGGGGCCCGTCGCGACGCCGTTGATCGGAATCTGCTCACCGGCCGCCAGGTTGGCGACGACACGTAGGAGCGCTCCCGAGGATGCATCGCGAATTTCATACACATGCCCGGCCAGGTCGGCCGGAACGGCGTGGGAGAACGGCCGGGTCAGACGGTCCGTCAGGAGATACCGGCCGTCTGGCGAGATGTCACCCTGACGGAACAGGTCGGGCGTGCCGACCGGCGTGGCTGAGGCCGTCTCGAGATCGACGCGCACGAACTGCGACGTGGCAAAATGGGCGAACTGTGAATCGTGAAACGAGGTTTTGAGCAGGTCCTGGAACGTGCGGGCCTTGACGAGCATGCCCGATGCCTCTTCCGCGGTCGGTCCCGGCGGAACGGGCGGCGCCTGCGGGGGATCGCCGCGGTCTGGCGGAACGATACTAGCGAATATATAAAAACTTCCGCTTGCAGCGCCATGCCGGTATTCCCATTGGTAGGGAGTTGTCAGAAGATCGTTGAGCCCCTGCAGGATGCAATGCCCCTTTCCCGACGAGGGATCGAACTTCCACAGCTCCGCGCCCCCGGGGGTATACATGATCGCGACGATGGAACTGCCGTCCGGCGACCAGCTTGGGTAGCCGGCCTTCCCGTCCGGGGGAAACTGGAGTTCGACGGCCTGCTGGGTTTCCAGGTCGAGCACGCTGCCGCCCGTCATGTATGACGTGCGCTGACGCATGTTCGATTCCTGGAAAAACCTGATGCCCGCCAGCCGCAGAATCGGCCGGGCGAGCTCCGAGAGCGGCACGTGGTTGCGGTGCTGGATGAGCAGCATCTTTCCGCCGCGCGGCGAAACGCGCGCGGTCGGGGTCGGCGGCGAGTCGACGATCGTCATGATACGGGGCGCCGGCAGCTTCCACATCTGTTGGGCCCCGGCAGAAACGACCATGCAGACCACTGTCAGGCCGATGCCGGCAAGCAGGGAAAACGCTCTTGAAACGGGTGATGACGAAGCCATGGATCCGCCTTCCTCGATGAACGGTTTCGAACGACGCTGCAGCCGCAAGTATAGCACTTCCAGATCCGCAGATGACGCTGATGAAATCATGATTGCCTGTGGTATGCTGCAGACATGAAACGCACGGGGGTTTTACGGGGCGTGAGGGCCGGATACCTGCTCGAATTTCCGCTTATGGCCTTCGGGAGCGGAATTCTGGCCGGCATCCTGTCGCCGCTGTTGCCTGAACCCTGGAATCTCGTTCCCTGGGCCGTTTTCGTCGTTGCTCTTGCTGCCTGGTTCGTCTACGACCGGTTCTTCCCCGGCTGGCGTCCGAAACAGGACTGATCTGACATCACATCAGCCAAGTCTCGATCTCCTGCGATTTTCCCTTGACGCGGGTCGTTCCGAGCCGCTCCATCGGCCGTTCATCTCCGAGGATGGCTCGGGTCGTGCCCGAAACGACGGTGCGGCAGCCCGGCAGCCGCTGAGCCATTGCCGCGAGCCGGGCCGCGAGGTTCACCGGGTCGCCGATGACGGTGTAGTCGAGATGCGTCTCCTCCGAGCCGACGATGCCGGAAACGACCGACCCCGTGTTGATGCCGATGCACAGTCCGGGATACAGTCCTCGTTCGGCCGCGATCCTGCGCATGGCTGCGATTACCGAGAACGCGCTCCGCGCGGCCTTCGCATCCCCGCCGCACTCGTCGTGCCGGAAAACGATCATGATCTTGTCGCCGATGACCTTGTCGATCTCGCCGCCGCATTCCGAAACGGCCTCGTTCGCGATGTCCAGATGCAGTTCGAGGATGGCGAAGACGGTCCTGGCGTTGCTGCGTGCCTGAAACTCCGAAAACTCGTGCAACGAGGAAAACAGGATCGTCGCCGTGATCGTCGCGCCGGTTCTGTCGTTCATCCTTCCGCTTCGCCCATCCTGCGCGGCTTTCCTTGCCGAATTCGAGACATACCTTCGAAGAAGCTGGCCTTCCTCGAGTCCTCTGGCGAGCCGGTTGAACGCGGATGCCAGGGAGCCGAACTCGTCGTTGCGCGAGTCGTCGAGGCGGGCCTGGAACTCGCCATTCCTGATGCTTTCGATGCCGCCGATGATGCGCTGGAGGGGAAGGATGAAATACAGGCCGCCCAGCACCCCGGTGATCACCGCGATACCGAGCAGGCTCAGCATCAGAAGGGAGATGCGGACTTCGAGAGTCTTCCGCTCGGATTCGAGATGCGAAATCGACTTCTGCCCCGCCAGATCGGCCATCAGGTGCTTTGCCGGATATGCCTCGACCAGCAGACGGTCGTTTCCGATCTGCTCCTCCTTGCGGATCGTCCCGCGGCTCGTGTGAACATCCGTCAACACTTCTCGGAGAGCAGGGAACGATGCCGGAGCGCGGTTCATGCGTTCCGGGAAAAACTCCGTCAAGGTCTGCAGACCGGACATGCCGGCGTTCAGATCGGACGGTTTGTCGGGGCTGTCGAACCGCGGCAGGAACTCGTTCAGATACCGCCGCTCCATGCTGAAACTGTTCCAGAACCAGTAGAGGAGATGCTCGACCCTTCCGCCTGCTCGGATGACGGTTTCGACCTGGAACGAGGTGTTGAACAGCACGCTCATTTCGAAGACCCGTTCGGGGTAGTGGATGAGGTTGATGAATGTGCCGGGCCCCACCAGGCTCAGGAGCATTTCGTTCACCATCTCCTTCTCCAGGCCTTCCATGGCCTGGGGCGCGGTGCTCGTGTGGGGTGCGGGGGCGGAACCGGTCGCGGCGTCGCGGTCGCCATCATACTGATGGAAGCGGCTTCCTGCACGCTGGATGAACCGGGAAATGAGGATGTTACGTTCCCGGTTCACGACCAGGTCCTCATACAGTCGGGTCAGGTGGACGTGAGGCCCGATGCGGGGAATGGCAAGAAACATATGATAAAATATTGTCTCCTCCCGATCCATGGCCCTGAGAGAGCGCAGGAAGAGATCGGAAGGCGTGAGGGATGCCGGAGACGATGACGGAAGATGTCGGGCGAAGGCGTCGACGGTGTTGAGGCTTTTCAGATACGCCGTGTAGGAGGAGAGACTGTGGCGCCCGTTTTCGTCGATCGAGGCGAGTTCCCGGTGAAGCGTGTCGGAGATTTCCCGCTTCTGGTTTCGGAAATACTCGGTGAGGAATCTCCCCGCGAGATAATCCATGCCTGCGAGGGGAAGCACCGCGGCGGCGATGAACGTCGCCAGCAGGAGGAACCGGACCGACAGTTCTCGCTCTCCGCCCGGTCGGGCTGGTCGGACGAGGCCGAACAGACAGACAGCGAGCAAAAGATACAGGACAGCCTTCTTCGCGGTTTCGCCCGGGGTCGTGTCTTCTTGCTGTCGAGACATGGGGACGACGCAGACGATGCGGCCCGGTTGGCCGGGTGAGAGAGGCGAGGCCCCGACCGCGAATGCGCCGTAGGACCCGAAACGGAACCCCGGTCTGAGGAGGAAACGGCGTGCCTCTTCGAGTTTTCCGAACAGGCGGGAGCGTCGTGTGATGAATGATGAAGCGGTGATGGCTCCCTCGCCCGGGGGGATAAATGCGATTCCCGAGTCGCGGAACGGCCAGGTTGCCGCGAGAAGCGCGGGAACGAACCCCTGGTCGATCTTATCTGAATTGATATATACGGCAAGAATATAACGATCCTCGATGACGTCCCAGTACAGGGCCCGGGTTTTCAGACGGTCGCGGAACACTTGCCATTTTCCGTGCCATTCCTGCTGGATTCGGGCCGGGAAAGCGACCTGGAGCGTCGAACGGATACGGGCTGAATGGGAGGCGGTCACCGGATCGGGAGCGACGGCATCCGGTGCCGTGCCGCGCGCGGGGGAGGCGAGTGCCGCGAAGTCTGCGGCCGCGGCCGGCAACTCGCCGAGCGAGCCGGTCTGAAAGATCGGTTCGGAGAGCCGCTCGCGATCGAAGAGGAGGATGTCGTGCGGGGGTAGAAGAGGTTGCATGACGCGCTCGTGACAATCATGAAATGCCTGCCGCCCCGGAACGGCGGGCTTCGCAGTCCGCGACCGGACGGTTTGCCAGAAGATGCCGAGCAGGTTCTTCATCTGGGCATCGGGTGTGCTTTCCAGCACTGCCTGGTCGAGACGGCTTCGGACGAGGGTACGGGCGATCTCTTCCCC
>JAGOCE010000031.1 GCA_017998915.1 Candidatus Ozemibacteraceae bacterium | reverse complement strand
GAAATTGGGTGCAAACGCTATTCCCAGCAAATCCCCGGGAATCGCGCACGAACTTCCCACGGCTCGCTTCGCTCAAATCATTGGATCTGACAAAAATGATCCGTTTTATTTCATGAATGAAAAAAAAGACACCTACATCAATACGATCATTGGGAAGGAAGACGCCTCGAGTAATCCGCATAGAGACTACTATGCCATCGAATCCGTCGTCGTTGCCGACAAAGAAACCCAGCCGCCTCCTCCCGCAACCGAAACGGCGCGCATTCAGCGCTGTGACAAGGCAGGCAACAACCCTCTCACTCCGGGCCATTGGTTCCCTTCAGGGGATGGCGTCATCAACCCAGACGATGGTTTTCACGGCATCCAGGTCGGCACGGAGTATCACTGGCGCATGGACGTTGCCTCGCAAGCCATCTTCTTCCAGGATCTGGAAAAGGAAAAAAATGCAACGAACTACGATTATATCGCCGACAAGCTGACCAACTCAGAGCAGCCCGAATATTATGTCAACGGCAATCCCGAATTTCAGTTCGATAGAACCGGTGACGATCTGCGTTGGGCACCCGGTTCGACGGTCGAAATCCAGGCTGACCTCAATTACCCCGTTCCGCCCCTTACGGACGACAAGCCCAAAGTCGTTCAGCTGAATCTCGGAACCAACATCACCACGGTCGACTCCCAAAGCTTCGCGTATTTCACGACGAAAACCGATCTTCCCCCGACCGATCCGTTCGAAGCCGACCTCGTTATACGCATGAGTCGGCTGTTTTACTACGACATGCGCATTTATGGAACGATCAACGGCGTGAAACGCCTTCTTGGCAAGGTTCCGAATCTTCCGAAAAAACTGACGATCGAGGCTCAAACCAAAGTTTTGATCATCGATACCGTTCCGCCGACCATTGCTTTCGACAAAACAAAGCCGACCCAGCTGTATGGCCTGACCGGCAAAATCCTCGAATCCGGAACGAACGACAACCCAACATCGATCCAGTTCCAGATCAGAGACAACGATCCCTGGGATGGCCTTTCAGGGATAACGTCCCACGAGAAATATGATTCTACGAATATAAAAACGAACAAGGAAACCATCGAGAAACACTATGGCAAGGCGGGATCTGCCAATTACAACCTCAAGCCGGTGTTCGACAGTTCGAATCAAGGGGTCCAGCTGTACTGGAACATCGCCAGCGTGACCGAGAGCCGGCACATCACTCTTGAGGCAAACTCCTTCAAGCCGAGTTACGGTTCTTTCAGTCCCGGCACGGGACTCGGAACACCGGTTATCAGCAATACGGCAGAGGGTGCGTATGATTCGACCATGGACTTCGAGATACTGCTTTCCGAGTTGAACGATAAAAATCCGATCAATCTGCCAAAATATTACGCCAACAATACGCCAGGTTACGAACCATACAAGTTCTGGATCAGTCTCCGGGATGCTTCCGGCAACGAATCGCTCGACAACCTGCTGAATCTCGTCATTCACATGAAGGATGATATCCCGCCCGATCCATACGGCATCGTCCAGGAATACAAGACGAACAAGGCTACGCGCTTCCCGGATAACGGAGGCGGCGCTGAAGACAACGACGCCTTCATCGATTCTTTCCGAAATTCCACCTCGTTCCATCAGAGCTTCGCTTCGCGAGGAAATTGGTATCCGCAGTCGCCTGGCGAAGACAAGGACTGCCAGATCTGGGACGGCAGTTTCGACACTGGTCTCAAGGCTCTCTGGTCGGTCGACGATACGATCGCAGCACTCCCTGATACGATGAAAAATGTGGACATCACGCCCGGCGATATCGATGTCGAGGACAACGTCGAAGTGGGAATGTGGGCAGGCGCTTCCGACAACGCTGGTGCCGCATCGGCCACGCTGACCTATCGGTATTTCGACATCGAGAAAAAGGAACAGACGGATTCCACCAGCTCTTCGACCTTCAGCCTCCCCGGGGTCACGGCGGATGCAGACAAAAAGGTGCAGTCAAGCCTTTCGATGAAGCGAGTGATCTTCCGCGAAGGCAGTATCGACTTCCCCCTCGCGATCCCCATCACCCTTCATGCCGTCGACGATGCCCGGAACTGGGATACCTATTCCTCTGGCGAGGTCAAGGGTGATGGCACTTGGAGCTGGGGCCCCTACGTGGAGGGGGCGAGCGCTCCGAACGAGCGCCTGTTCAAGACCACCCTTCCGGTCTACGGCTCCGAACTCTCCATCCGGACGATCGAAACCGGAGTCCGGACCCCCGGCAAGTGACACGAGGCCATGCCTTTCCGGCGACAGCGCCGGGAAGGCATGGTCGCACCGCCCCCTGGAGCCATTCATGAACCGACCTCCTCACACACGCACCCGAACGGGATTCACTCTCGTCGAGGTACTCATTGCCACCGCCGTCTTCTCGCTCTTTCTCGGCGGGCTTTTCTCCCTGTATCGTATGGGAAGCAAAATGTTCCAGGCGGGAAGCTGGAAGCTCCAGAAGCAGAAAGAGGCCGAGCGTTTCCTGGCGAGCCTGAAAGAGCGGCTGGAACAGGCATCACATGCGGCCATCGTCGATCCCACGGGGGATCCTCAGCTCACCGTGGCGGATTCCCAGTTAGGGTATGTAGGCGGCAGTATCTATCGTTCATCCATCGCCGCCAACACGCGGCGGCTCATGCTGTTTGCCGTATGCAAGCCGAGCATCAGCGGCACACCGGGGCTTCTTCTGTATCACGGTCTGCGCGCCAAGCCGACTCCGGGCCAGAAAGGCCTGTTCGACCTCGAGATGATCTCGACCACCAACCCGAACCATACGTTTTTTGCCGGCACGTCGTTCAACTTCTTTCCCGCGGGAGCGCCCGATCTCACCAAATTCAACAAGGCGGGAAGCCCAAATCCAGGCACATTCCGCCTCGGTGGCAATCCCAATATCGTCGATCTCACCGAAGTCGCAAGCATGACGATCCTGCAAACCGATGTCGCCTCGGAAAGCCTGATCAGCATTGCGCTCGAGTTCAGGCATCCGAATCCGAGGCTCGACCAAACCCGCGTGACCCAGCGCATCGTCAGTCGGATCGCGGTTCCGGCAGCGTCTTACACGCTCGGAGGCATCTGATGTTCAAGACATCGCCCCTCTCCTCCCGAGGCGTCACCTTGATGGAAGTGATGCTGGCGGTCGTCATCCTGGCACTGTCATTCATTCCGATCATCGGTGTCATGGGCGCCTCGGTCAAAGCAACCGGGAAGGAGGACTCGCTCAACCGGGCGATGAACCTCTGCCAGGAGAAACTCAATACCAGCCTCCAGTTTCCCTTTCATCACTTCGACCTGAATCTGGACACCGAGATCAACTCGACCATGTCCGCGGGTTCCCTGGTGCTGACGCTCGGCTCAGAAACGATCGAAGGCGTGACGTATACCTCGTCTCTCACCGTGACCGACAGGCCCGGGAGCTTTCTCGTTCCTGTACGAGATCTCAGCAAGGGAGACCAGGATAATCCGAAAACATGGACATTCGACGACCAAACCGTCAAATACGACAACCTGGTTCATGCCCATAAGGTGAAGGTCAGTTGGGTGGGCAAGGGAGGGGACAAGGAGCTGTTTTACACCCTCGTGACCTTCCGCGCGAAACTGACCGAGGATTGATATGTATCATTCACCATTCTTCGTTCCGACCGACAGACGTGGAACAGCCATCGTTCTCGCGCTGGTTTTCGCGATGATTCTGCTCCAATTCGCGATCGCGTACAGCGGTCTGATCGGCCAGTCGCGCCCGCAGACGGAGATCATCGACGAACGAGTCAGGCTGAATTACCTCTCCAAAGGTTTGACAGAAATCGCGCTGTTGAAGTTCCAGAAGTTCCCGTCGGATTTTTACAACTGCTGGAAAGCCCAGGCATCGAGCTCGAAAAGTCTGAACTTCTGGCTCGACACGACCGGGCCGCTCGCGCGGTTCACGATCGCCGCCCCGGAATTCAACGAGTATGCGGTGGACGGGTTCACCGAGTCCAAGTCGTCGTTCAACGAGATGCCGATTCGGGTGAATCTGACAGAAATGCGGCTGATGACGTCGAACCAGTGGAACGTGGAAGCCCTGCAGATCAGGGCGAACGCCCATTATCTCGGCCGGTCCGGGAAAGAAATCAACGTCGATGCCGTCCGGGTCGTCCGGACCGAGCGAATAACGCTCAAATAGCCGACATTCCTGACTCCATGCCGGCGTGTTTCATGCGAAACATCGGCACGGGGGGGCGTTCCGCTACAGGGTTTCGGCGGGAGCCGCAAACCAGTTTTTCACACGCGTCACAGACTTGATGACGTGCGTCTTTTGCTCCATTTCGAGGGTGAGGCGAGGGCGCTTCGCGGGCTCGCGGGCGTTCAGCCAGGAGACGAGCGGACCATATTTCACGGTCCCGTCTTCGACCGCGATGTGATCGTCTTCCGAACCAAGATTGTCGTGGAGATGGCACTCGAACAGCCGGGACCCAAGGCGCTCGAGCCACGTTTTCATCGCCGTCTGAGAGAACAGGTTGAAGTGCCCGGTATCGAAACAGACGCCGGCGACTTTTTCCGGATACGGCTCAATAAGGGCAGCGAGATCCTCGGGACAGGTGTCGTAAATGTTTTCGAAGGCGATGCGCATCTCAGCCTTTTCGGCATGGGCAACCACCTTATCGAGCGCGGGACGGGCCCGGTCGAACCAGTGCGCGAAGTTTTTTCCAAGAACGTATGGGCCGAAGCCGGGATGAACGACGATCTGGTCTGCGCCAAACCGCTTCGCGAGATCGATCGACCAAGTGAGTCGTTCCAGGCTGATGGCTCGGATTTTCGGATCGTGAGCTCCGAGATTGAGATCGAAGAAGGGGGCATGCCAGATCGGCCTCAACTTCCTGGATTCGATGTCGCGCTGGAGGGCATCAAAGGCTTCCTGAGCTGTCGAGTCGATATCCTCGCCGGAAAAATACAGTTCGGGCTGGAGTCCCTGGAGGGCAAGAAAGTCGAGTTCCTCGGCTTTCATGTGGCGATAGGAAAGATTCACGAAGATCGTCGGGACTGTCATGATTATTTCTGGCCTTCGCCTTCCTCGGGGATGGTCGCTTCGTCCACGAGCATGACCGGGATGTCGTCCTTGATCGGATACCGGCGCCGGCAAGAAATGCAGTTCAGGGTGTCCTTTGCCGAATCGTGAACGATCTCTCCATGGCATGCCGGACAGGCGAGAATCTCCAGAAGTTCTTTCTTGATCGGCATGAACAGCTCCTTTCCGAGGTCCGAAACGTGGGCACCAGTATAGACGCCCTCCCCCGAAAATTCAACCCGCCGCCGGAATTCTTTTCCCTGACCCACCTGCGCCATCTTCGGCTCGTGCCTGCGCCGGGAATGGTGTGACACGGCAACATTCATTCTGGTATAGTGGCAGCGTGAAGAAGACCTCAGGTTCAGGAACGACGGAGCGCCGCTGTTCGTTTGCCACGCCGCTCGCCCAGCTTCAGCACTTTGACCGGAAGTTCAGGCTTGGCGCCGATATCGACGCGGTCCTCGAAGCCTGTTCGGCCGAGCAGAAAGACCTTGCCGACGCCACGGCAGCGGTGTTCAAGTGCCTTGCTCAGCATCTGAAGCCGACCCTCGCGTTTCTTCGCAGTTTCGACGAGCATCTCGATATGGCCACCTTCACATACGGGTGCCTCCGGGAGCTGCTGGAACAGTCGGTCCCGGACCTGTTCGAGATCGCCGAGCCGACGACGCGCATCACGCCTGCCCTTACCTGGTTCGCCGTACCGCTCGACATGTCGGGCGAGACGGTGGGCGTACTCGGCATCGCCTATCAGATCGGAATGGAGATCCTTCCCGCCGATCACATCTTCGATCTTCTCGATACGGTCGCGGAGGAACTCGACAGCTACTTTTTCTCGATCCGGGACAACCGACGCAAGCATCTGTTCATTCTCGAGCTCCAGCAGGCATTGATGAGCAGCATTCCCGCCACGGCCGTCCACGCGGCCGCCACCCTGCTGCAGCGCGAAGCCCCTTCCCAGGAACTGCTCGTCATCTACCGGGAAGAAGACCTGATTCCGCCCGACGGCATCCGGTATGTGCTGTTTCGTGAAGGCCAGCAGCTGTTCGAAAGCTGCCTCGCGCCCCATCCGGTCCTGAGCAGGATCGTCCAGGAGCGGCCGGACGAACTGTTTCAAAAACCCGAGCAGGTCCTGGCCGGTCTCTTTCCAGACGTTCACCTTTCGGTCTTTCCCATGGCAGGGCCTTCTCCCGAGAAGCCGCGTGGCGTGATCGCCGCAACGCCGCTCGAGGAATCCACGCTGCCCGTTTCGGTCCAGGACAGGCTCCAGTTGTTTGCCGAGGCTCTTAGGCAGCGGCTCACCGATTTCAATCTCGAGATCCACCGGCTTCGCCGGAATTTTCCCTCATCTTCAGCCGTCAGGCTGATCAGCACCACCGGGTATCAGGAACGATTTCTCGTCCCGCGGACGATAGAGGTCGGGCGCATGGCCGTCACGCCGCCCTGTCCTCTCGACGGTCCCGGCGCCGACTCGAAAGACCAGCCCCTTCAGGTCCGGCTGTTGCATGAGTGGCTCTGCATGGCCACCGAGCGCATTTTCGAGCAGGGAGCCGCGCTGGAGCCCTCATCTGCCGGGAGCCTCACGGCACTGTTCGGACCGCCGTTCTTCGAATCGAGCCGCCGGCAGACGGTCGAGCGCATGGTTGCGGCAGCAATCCGGCTCAAATCCGCATGGAATGAGCTCCGCACCAGACCCGACTTCTCGGCCCTGCAGACATTCAGGCTGGCACCCAGAATCGCCATGACGCTCGAGACGGTGTACATCGATTATATCGGCCCCTACCACGACATCCACGCGTTCCCGACGGGGCCGGACATTCTGCCGGCCATGCTTTCGGCGATCGGGCCAGGTGATTGGATCTGTTCATCGATCGTCACCACCGAGGCGATGAACGTCATGCCGGGCCGATGGAATCTCGACGATCCCATATATATCAATAAAGATAAATATGGCGAAGTATACGAATCCTATCTTCTGAAAGAGTAGCGACCGAACCCATGCCGGGCACCCTCGTCATCCGTCTGAAGGGAATGGGAGACATCGTCCATCTCCTGCCTTCGCTCGAGATGCTTTCGCAACAGGAGCGCCTGCGTCCGATAGCGCTGCTCTGCCAGGCACCGTTCGGCGATGTCATACCCGACGACCTGGGCATCGAGTTGATCCAGATCCCGGCCCACGCCTCGCCCATGCAGATGTTTGAACTCGTCCGTCAGATCAGGAAGCGACGGTTCGATCGGCTCTTCGATCTCTTCGCCAACCCGCGTACCGCTCTCATCAGTTTTCTGAGCGGCATTTCTCGGCGCTGTGCCTTCGCGCATCGGGGGCGGCTGTATGCCTATCACGAGACTTGGACGCCGCCGGATCCCAACATCCATCTTTCGCACCTGTTCCGCGATTTTTTTGCGCAGTTCGGTATCGTGGGGGAGATCACGCATCCCAGGCTGGCGGCGTCTCCAGAGTCGGCCAGGCGGGCGGACTCGATCCTGTCGAGCCTCGGCATGTCACGGCCGCTGCTCGGGGTGAACCCACATGCCACGTATCCGTCGAAGGCCTGGCCCGAAGCGCATTTTGAGCACCTAATCCGATGCTGGCATGCCGCGACGGGCAGGAAAGCGCTTCTCTTCTGGGGTCCCGGCGAGCGTGAGGCGACCGAGCGTCTGCTCGAAAAGCTTGGTCCCGATCTGGCCGAGACGCACGAGGCGTTGTCGATCCGTGATTTCATCGCCCTGCTCGGCCGCCTCGACCTGTTCGTGACGGGCGATACGGGGCCAATGAATCTCGCCTGGGCTCTCGGCACGCCGACGGTTGCCCTGTTCGGCCCGACGACCCGCCGGGCCGTTGCCCCCGTCGGAGAACGTCATCTCTCGCTTCATCATCCGACGCTCGACTGCCTCCAGTGCCATAAGGAAACCTGCGATGATGGCCGGTGCATGACCGAAATGACGCCGAATATGGTATTTGATGCAATATACAAGAAACATCCCGCCCTTTTCACGGAGGCACGCGAACCATGATGCGCCGCGCCGTTTTCCTCGACCGGGACGGCACGCTCAATCCCGATCCCGGCTATATTTCCAGGCCCGAAGACTTCGAACTGTTTCCCGAAACGCCTCGAGCCCTGCGACGCCTGCGTGACGCGGGATTTCTTCTCGTCGTCGTCACCAACCAGTCGGGAGTCGCCCGCGGAATCATTCCTCCCCACTCCCTGGAAAAGATCCATGAAAAGATGCGGGGTGAACTGGAGAAGACCGGCGCCGCACCGGATGCCATATACGTCTGCCCGCATCATCCCGACTTTCCACCGCCGGGATATGGAGCAGGCGCGAGCTGCGGCTGCCGGAAGCCCGAACCCGGGCTCGTCATTCGGGCCATCGCGGACTGGAAGATCGACGCAGCCTCTTCGTTCGTGGTCGGCGACCGGATGACGGACGTGCGGATGGGCCTCGCGGCGGGCGTTCCGCCGGTTCTCATCGCCCCAAAAAAGCCTTCCGACCTTCCGCCGCACGTACCTTGCCTACCGGACCTTCCAGCCGCGGTAGATTGGATTCTTTCGCAAGGCTGACCGGGATCGGATCAGCGTTTCCGCAAACATTCCGTACATTTTTTCAAAATGTCACCACACCCCCCCGCCGGTTCGTATAATCGAGATATTGATCCTGACGACCGCAAGATAAAAGAAGAAGGAGAATAAGAATATGTTGAAGACAACCGCCAAGGTCCTCTTCGGAGCCCTGATCGCCGTCGGCCTTCTTATTCCCGCCGCCCCCGATCAGGCCGAAGCGAAAACCAAGAAAAAAGCCGGCTTCTTCACTCGCGTGAAGCGTGCCGTGAAACATAAGGCCAAGATGACCGCCAAGAAGACCCGCCGCGCCATCGTGAAGGCCGGATGCGCCGTTTCCAACGGTGTCATGGACAGCGCCGTGAAGGCCAAGTCCGCGATCACCGGGAAGAAGGCCAAGAAGGTCTGGGTCAAGGGCCACTACAAGACCCACAACAAGAAGCACACCAAGGGTCACTTCGCCCGCGTGAAGCGCCATCACAAGCCCTCCGGCGGTGCCTCTGCCCCGGCTCCGGCCCCGATGCCTTCCGATCCGGCGATGCCCCAGTAATCAGATCGATATCCTGAAACCCCGCGCAGAAGCGCGGGGTTTCTTGTCGTTCGGCAGTATCCCGCCCGACTGCGGGAATTTCAGCGACGCAGGAACCCATTTTTCGGCGTTCCCGGGCTCATGGGGCAAGAACGTCGATCTGAAGCGGCGTTTCATGGGCACGAAACGGGAATGAAACTTGCTATATCCCCTGAAACATTACCAGGGGGAGAACTGATGCGACGGTACGGTCTGCTCGCTGCACTGGGGATCATGATGAGTTTTTCCGTCACGGCTTTTTCCGCAACGGAGGACGTCGCATCGTTCGATGCCACGCACATGCTGACCGGCTATGCCCGGGAACTCCCGGCGCCGCGTCTGGAGGCTTTCGAGTCTGACGCCGGCGAACCCTTCGGGCTTTCGCTATCACGCGAACTTCCCGTGAGGAAGGCGGGAGATATCGACGAGTTCTGGACCTGCAATATCGCATCCAACACGTTCGAGCGCACACAGGCCTCGCTCGCCGTCGTTGGGAACCATTGTTACGTGTATCTCGAGAAGGGCCAAACCATTTCCGCTGCGCGCCTCGAAGAAATCGCCGCCGAGTTCGATACGAAAATCCATCCCACCGTCACGGAGTATTTCGGACAAGAGTGGAACCCCGGCGTCGACAACGACCCGCGCATCACCCTGCTGCTGATGGATATCAAAGACGGGTACCAGCCGAAAGGGATGTATACGGCCGGATATTTCAATCCCGGCGACGAGTATCCCGAAGGTCAGCTTCCCGCTGATAGCAAGCTCAAGGGAAACCAACGGGAGATGTTGTATATCGATATCAATCCTTCCGACATCACCAGTCGCACCTTTCTATCGGTCGTTGCGCACGAGTTCCAGCACATGATCCATTTTCACCAGGATTCCAAGGAAAACACCTGGGTCAACGAGGGCTGTTCGCAGATGGCGACCTGGTTCTGCGGTTACGGGCATCCAACGCAGGTGAAGGCATTCACCCGCACCCCCGACAACAGTCTCGTGGCCTGGAATCGGTTCAACATGCTCGCCAATTACGGCCAGACCTATCTCTGGAATGCCTTTCTGACCTCGCGCCACCTGCGGAACGAGCAGCAGCGGAAGGCGTTCTTCACCAACCTGGTCAAAGACCAGGAAACGGGCGTCAAAAGCTACGACACCCTTCTCAAAGGCCTGGGAACAGACTTTTCCGCCGCCCATCGCGAGTTCGTTTTGACGTGTTTCCTGAACGACCCGGCGCTGGAAAAGGGGCGGTATTCGTTCGGCGAGGGGCTCGAAGAAGTGAAACCGGCGCCATCAGACCTCGTCAAGGCGCTTCCAGGCATGCTCTGGGGCGACGTATTCCTCTGGGCCGCCGATGCGATCAAGATCGATCTCGCGGTCGCGAAAAAGACGCTGAGAATCGACTTCGCCGGAGACCTCACGTATGCGAACAACCAGTTCGAGGTTCTGACGGTTTTCATCGACAACTCCGGCGACAAGCGAATCCAGACCCATATCATGGACAATATACAAGCCACCACCGGCCGGTCGCCGGTCTACCCGATCCAGCCCGTGATGCTGCCGGGTGGCCCCTACTCTCCCGACGACCCATACACGCCACCCCCACCGCAGGTCCGCACCCAGATGGGATACAGCGTCATCGACATCCCCGAGGGTTTCGACACGATGTTTATCTTCGTGATCGGAAAGACTCCGATTGGCGATCCGGAAGAGTTCTTCGGCCTCGATCCCAAGGTGCGGTACCGCCTCGACATCAAGGATTCCGGCGATTCGCCGCGTCCAGCCCAGGCGGTCGCCACGACCGATCTTTCGGCGTTGATCCGCGAGTATGCATCCCTCGCCGGCACCGACGAATCCGTCCCTTCGGCGGAACGGATCGAGCGGATCGATCAATTGAACCAGGAAATCGCAGGCGCGGTCCGTTTCCGGCTTGAAACCGGTTCCACCGCAGACCTGACGGAAGAAATCGGAGCGATTCGCGCTCATCACGAGGAAATACCCGCGATGACCAGTCTGTTCACGAACATTCTCTCTCAGCTAGAGTTTCAGCGGCTTTACACCGCCGAGCCACAATGACATATACTGTCCTCATATCCGATGCTAGATTCACAAAGGAGAACCCGATGAAATCATCACGTGGAATTCTGAGGACACTGTTCGTCGTCACGACCCTGCTGGCCGTCATTCTGGCAGGTGCAACGGCCGAAGCTGCCGGGTTCGGCAAACCTCTCGTAACGCTTCAAATGCCGTTTCCCGCCGGCCTCGCCGGCATGAATCCGGCTGCTGCCGGCTTTCCCGAGCTGAAGGGCGAGTTCCAGAAGATCGAAGAGACCATCAGGAAGCGAATCGACTTTCTTCCCGACCAGGACCTGAAGGAAATCCGGCTGTTCGTTCTCGATGACGGCGGCACGGGCAGCCTGTCCGAAGAGCTGCTTCTCGTTCAGCTGAAGGGGAATCTCGATCAGGGCAGATTGATGCCTGCCCTTCCGAACCTGATCAGCATGCTCGAAAAGAGGTCGCTCGGCGAGGGTGCCGTGAAGGTCGGCGCGAAGGATGCCGTGAAGGGAAAGTTCGTCACCGTGTTCTTTTCGGCACCCGACACGCTCTGCATCGCTTCTCATAAAACCGCCAGACAGGCGATCGAAGCCGGCGACAGCTTCTTTTCCCAGCTCGAATCCTCCTCTCAGCAAGCTCTGCCTGGCATCGATCTCCAGATCGAAGCCGCCCGCCTGCTCGAGCGGCAGCCGGATTTCAAGACGCAGAGCGAAAAACTTCCCGAGGGATTCCGCCTGATGCTCACGTCGCTCCAGACCGGAAGATTGTCGGTCGATGCGGGCGTTCTGAAGCTCAGGTTGGACTTTTCCCAGACCGGCGGCTCCGAAATCGGCGCATCGATGATCGACTCGTTCAAGAGCATCGCCGCAGCGAAAATCCAAGAAGAGAACGGAAAGCTCGACCAGAAGGCCGACACGATGGATCCCGGCGCCCTGCTGCTCGAATGGCGCATGCAGAAGACGCTCCTCGCCGTGGGCGCGACACTGCTCAAGCGCATCACCCTGGAAAAGTCGCCGACGAGCCTTCTGCTTTCCGTCCAACTTCCGGAATTATTCAAGGATGCGAACCCGATGCTCTTGACCTCGACGGTCGGCGTACTCGCCGCGATCGCCATTCCGAATTTTCAGAAAGCCAGGCTCCAGGCACGGAAGAGCTCCTGTTTCGCGAACCAGCGAGTACTTCTGGGCGCGATCGAAATGTATAACATGGACAATACAACAATGAAGGCGTCGCTCTCCCCCGAAGATTATGGCCCCGGCGGCGTCCTCGTCATGAAAGGATATCTTTCTTCCGGGCTGCTCCTTCCCGAGCCTGGCTGCGCCTACTCGTCCGTTGGTGATCTCACCAGGGGCGGATCGATCAAATGCGCCATCCATGGCGGTGTAGCTGAAAAATAAAATGTTCCGATTTTTCCCCACACCCCCCGGCTCATCTGTACAATCAGAAACATAATTCCCCCAGCAGATTCGACAAGAATACGGAGGAAAGAAAAGATGATAAGCCGTTCAAAGATTCTCGCAGTAGCTCTTCTCGCCCTTGGCGTTCTGTTCGGCGGCGGTGAGGCCAACCAGGCTGAAGCGAAGGGACATCACAAGAAGGCCGGCTTCTTCACCCGCGTGAAGCGCGCCATCAAGCACAAGATCAAGATGAAGGCGAAGAAGGTCCGCCGGGCGGTCGTCCGCACGGGTTGCGCGATCAAGAACGGCATCATGGACAGCGCCGTGAAGGCAAAATCGAAGATCACCGGCAAGAAGCCGAAGCGTGTCTGGGTCAAGGGCCACTACAAGACCCACAACAAGAAGCACACCAAGGGACACTGGCGCCGGGTGAAGCGCAGCCACAAGCCGTCGGGCGGCTGCGCGAACCAGGGTGGCGCTACCCAGGCCCCGGCCCCGATCTCGGGCGGTCAGCCGCTTCCCCCGCTTGATCCGGCTCTTCCCAACTGATGTAACACGTCATCAGCAGCGGCCCTGTGCAATCGGCACGGGGCCGTTTCCTTTTCCAGGCCATCAGAATCCGAGACTGCCATGCGTCGCACGTGTAAGGCGACGAGCATCGAGAGCAAACCATATCGTGGCCGGTCCGGCAGGCACGGCCGTTCGCCCCGAGTTTGTCGAAGGGCGGGAGCGCTTGTGCTTCAGCAGGCTCTGCACGAACGGTATCGAGGATGCCGTGACTGCCGTGTTTTTGTGAGACAAGGAGTATCGCCAGCGATACCGGTCGAATTCACCCTTTTCTTTCTTCGCTGTACCCCCTATAATGACGGCCATGACGGAACAGGAGCTTGGCAGCGACCGGCCCGCCGCTTCGCCCGCCCGCTGGGAGTCCTGGCTCGGCGCGCGGGCGGGCGAGGGTTCCGTGGCGCTGGTCGCCCTGGTGTATTTTTTCTTCGTCATCACCTCGTATTACGTGCTGAAGCCGATCCGCGAGGGGCTCGCGATCGAACTTGGCGCCCACCGCATCCCTGCGCTGAACATTCTGTCGATGCTGTCGCTGATCGGGGCGAACGCGGGATACAGCTGGCTCGTCGGCAGATTCGACCGCGAGCGTTTCATCACCTGGCTGACACGATCCTGTAGCGTCGCGCTCGTTCTGTTCTGGGCGGTCTTCCAGTTCACCACCCAGCCTGCCACGGGGACGAGCATCTGGATCGACCCGAACAGCCTTCCGACATGGATTCCGGGCTGGCTGGCACTCCCGACATCACGAGTATGCCTGATAACGCTGTATTTCATCTGGGTGAACCTGTTCGGTTTGTTCATGCCCAGCATGTTCTGGTCATTCATCAACGACTCTTTCACGACAGACCAGGGAAAGCGGCTGTATCCGACGATCGGGTATGGGGGGCTCGTGGGCGGCCTATGTGGCGGCATAATCACCGTCGCGCTCACGAACGTTCTCGGAACGGCGAACATGTTCCTCGTCGCAGCCATGCTGCTCGAGCCAACGATCTGGTGCATGCGCTTTATCAACCGGCGTTGCGAGGCTGTTTCCGGAGTTTCCCGGGAAACCCCGCCGATGGAGCCACCGTCACAGGCAGACGGGAAGGAAACCCAAGAAAGAAAGGCGAGCCCCTGGGACGGATTCGTCGTCACCTTCACCTCGGCGTATCTGACGCTGATGGCCCTGGAAATGTTTCTGTACACCTTCGCGAGCAGTATTTTTTCGTATCAGATGAACGCGCTGATGGAGGCCGCCCATCTCTCGCCCGACGCACGAACCGTGTATTGGGCGAACATCTACAACATGATCAACGGCCTTTCGCTCGTGACGCAGTTCTTCGTGACACGGCTCGTCATGGGCTTCCGCTATCCGACGATCGGTTTGTTGCTTCTGCCGGTTTCCCAGATCGTCGGCTCGATGCTGCTGATCCGGATGCCCCTGCTCGACATCGCGGCGGCCGTCGGCGTGGTCCGCTACGCCCTCAACTACTCGACCGGCCGGGCCGTTCGCGAGCTGCTGTTCACCCCGCTCAGCCACGACGAGAAATACCAGGGAAAAGGCTTCATCGACACGCTCGTTTTTCGCGCGGGAGACGGTCTGTCATCGGTGCTTCTGCTGTGGGGACTCGCGGTTTGGGGCTCCGGTCCCTGGGTCGATGTCACGATCGTCTCGACAATGTGCTTTTCAGCCATCATCATCCTCGCCCTTGGAAATATATTTTTAAATATAGGCCCTCGGGACCGTCCACAGAAAGCGCCGGGGCCTTAAAGCACCGTTCACCACGAAGATACACTAGGGTTGCTGCTCACCTTGCATCCTTGTGACTTCGTGGTGAAAGGTCTCTGTGCCTCCGTGATGAAGCCTCCCCCCCCCTGCCGTGGACGGCGAATGAGTGTAATTGAAATGCAGCATTTGCGCGGGGGAGGATTTCCTGTTACTATGGGCCTCTTCAAATCCGCATCAAACCGGAGGACGAACGATGAGCGTCAAGATGATCGTGGTCGGATCGATTGCATACGACACCCTGCAGACACCGAAGGGAAAGCGTGAGCGCGCGCTCGGCGGCTCGGCCACCTACTTCTCGACCGTAGCGAGCTATTTCACGAAGGTTGGGCTCGTCGGCGTCGCCGGAACGGATTTCGAGGCTGCGCATATCGAGTTCCTGAAGGGCCACGGCGTCGACACTTCCGGCTTCGAACGCGTCGAGGGAAAGACGTTTCACTGGTCAGGCTCGTACGGTGAAGACTTCGGCGACGCCACGACCCACTCGACCTGCCTGAACGTGTTTGAGAAATTCGATCCGAAGCTGCCGGCCGATTATGAAAACGTCGAATTTCTCTTCCTGGCGAATATCCACCCCGCGCTGCAGATGCGCGTGATCGAGAAGGTGAAAAAACCGCGCCTGATCGCCCTCGACACGATGAATTTCTGGATCACGAGCGCGTTGGACGATCTGAAGAAGGTCCTCAAACGCATCGACGTCCTGTTCTTGAACCAGCAGGAAGCCCTGATGCTGAGCGGCGAAAAGAAGCTGTCGGGAGCCGTTCCCAAACTGCTGTCGATGGGGCCGAAACGCCTCGTCATCAAGCTCGGCGAACTGGGCGCCTTCACCGTCACCGAGGCGGGCCGGTTCTTCGCCCCGGCGTTCCCCTGCAAGGACATAACCGATCCGACGGGCGCCGGCGACTCGTTCGCGGGCGGCTTCATGGGCAGTCTCGCCGAGCACGGCGACCTCTCGGAAAACGGGTTCAGGCGCTCGATGCTCTACGGAAGCACGATGGGCTCGTTCACCGTCGAACAGTTCAGCCTCGACACCTACAAGACCCTCACCAGGAAAGATATCGACAACCGGTTCCAAGCGATCCGGGAAATGATCGCGGTTTCCTGAACCGACTCGAGAAACACGGCGGGCGCGCGCTCTGCATGAGGCGCGCCCGCCGTGTTTTCAGGAGATGATTCCCTCGGCGGGCTTCTGTCGGCAGCGGCACCGGCTGCGCTCGCGCGGGATCGCCTTGATCAGGGGTTCCATGATGCGGCGCAGGTTTTCCGAATTATGCTTGAACACTTCCATGACCTCGGCCGCGGTCACTTCGGGAACGTCGCCGACGAGGCCGGCGTCGAAATCTGTAACGAGCGCTATATTCACGATACAGATTCCGAGTTCCTGGGCGAGCACGACTTCGGGATACTGGGTCATGTTGACGGTGTGCCAGCCCATCTTCGTGAACCAGTGGCTTTCGGCCTTCGTCGAGAAACGCGGTCCCTGGATGACGACAATCGTGCCGCCATCGTGGGCCTTGATGCCGTTTTCACGGATGACGCGCACCGCGATCTCCCGCAGTTCAGGGCAGTAGGGATCGGCGGAGGAGATGTGCATGACGGACGGGCCGTCGCAGAAGGTGTCCTTCCGGCCGTTCGTGCGGTCGATGAACTGGTCGGAGACGACGAACTCTCCCGGTTTGATGTCGGGCTGGAGCGATCCGCAGGCGCAGGGCGAAATGATGCGGGAGACGCCGAGTTCGCGCATGGCCCAGAGATTGGCGCGGTAATTCACGGCATGGGGCGGGATGCTGTGACCGCGCCCGTGTCTCGGAATGAACGCGATGCGCACACCGCCCACGTCCCCGATCTCGACGGTGTCGCTGGGGGCCCCGTAAGGCGTGTTGATTTTCACCTCTTCCGTCTTCGTAACGAACGAGTAGAAGCCGCTTCCGCCGAAGATCCCGATATCGGCCCGCGGAGCCGTTCCTGCCGCCATATGCATCCTCCCCTCCTCGTGAAATGAGAACTTGGTTCGCCCCGACAATACCACATTTTCACTGACGCCGCAGAGAGGCTTCACGCCTGATCTCTGAGCGCGATCTTCCTTCGATGTGCGGCCAAAGAAAAAACACTTCCTGCAAATGAAAAAACGAAACGCCCGGCAGTTCGATCTGCCGGGCGGTATCGGTTCGTTCGTGAAAGACTACTTGCCGCTCTTGAGCATCTGGTTATAGAGGGTCAGATACTTCTGGTATTCCGTGTAGGCCTGCTGGGCGGCTTTGGAGTCGCCGCTCTGGGTCGCGGCCATGTAGGCCCGATAAGCCGCGAGATACTGGTCATACACCTGCTCCGACGTCTTTTGTTCGGAGGTGACGGTCGCGGCCGAGGTCGGTGCCACAGTTGCCGCCGCCGCTGTCGTGCCGGTTTCGGCCAGACGCCGCTCGATGATGGACTTCGAACGTTCCTCCTGGACCGCCAGTCTCTCTTTATTGATGAGGATCGCGCTCTTGCCCGTAAGTTTCTTGATCAGCGCGGCGATTCCGCGTGCAATGAGGCCGCCGCCGATGACGCCGATGGCGAGCATCGGGAAGCCCATTCCGGCCATGAGGAGACCGCCGCCGACGGCTCCAAGAACGGTCGCGACGTTGGCGAAGCTGGATGTGGCCCAGCCCATGAGTTTCTTGGCGACGATGAATCCACCGACACCGCCGGCAACCATGCCGATCGGGCCGCCGCCCACGGCCATGCCGAGCACGGCGCCCATGGCGGCTCCGGCCAGGCTGCCCGCCGTGATGACGACGCCTTTGAGGACCTTGCCGACGCTCTGGAGGAAGCCGGCGTCGACCCGCTGGGGAACGGCGGCCCAGAGAGAGAAGACCATCGACAGAATCAGGAGAATCGAAACTTCCTGACGCCTGCGATACGTGATGCTCATGTTCATATGGTGTTCCTCCTGCGTGAAGAAGGGCTACGTTGCGTACGAGACTATCTCATTATACGTACCGCCCCCGGGGGTGCGGAAGGTACCCTCTGAAACACCTGTGCCGAGTCACTCCTGAGTTCGGACAGAAGCAGATGCATTCTGGGAAACGGGGGTTCGGTGCAGGAGAAACGCTTCGACTTCGGTAAGCCGTTGGGTGATGAGGGGGGTGACAAGCCCTGTATTGAACCTGGAGATGTCGAGTTCGATGCCCCCGTCGGCCAGGCCGAGCGTCAGGACTCCGCCCTTGAACCTGTTTTCGAGAATGGCCCGGACGGCGGCATCCAGGGCAACGTCGAGACGTTTCACCATGCTGGCGGCGACTTTTCCGGGAGCCAGGCCCGACTGGTCGCCGTCGACACCGATGACCAGGAACGATGAGCGTCGGGAGGCTTCGATCAGGCCCAGCCCGGTGCGGCCGGCGGCATGATAGATGAAGTCGGCTCCTTCGGACGCCATCTTCAGGCCGAGCTTTTTCCCCGTTTCCGGGGAGTTGAACGCTTCAGGGGTGTTCCCGGCATACTCGACGAGCAGCTTCGCCTGGGGGTTCACGAACGCGACACCGTTGCGAAAGCCCTTTTCGAACGCCGAAATCACAGGAGATACCATGCCGCCCAGGAAGCCGATATTCTGGGTCTTGGTCAGAAGACCAGCGAACGCGCCCGCGTAGAACGAGCCTTCCTCTTCGTTGAACAGCACTGACATGACATTTGGAAGCTCGACGACGGAGTCGAGCAGAACGAACGGCACATCGGGATATCGTGCGGCAACCCGGCGAACCGCTTCGTTGGCGAAGATTCCGATCGCCGCGACCAGGGTTGTCCGGCGGGCGGCAAGGAATTCGAGACCGCTCTCGATCGCAGCCACGTCCCCCGGCTCGACCACATCGACGATGCAGCCCGGCAGCTGCCGGAGCTTCTGAATTCCCGCATACGCGGCGTCGTTGAAGGCGTGATCACCGAGGCCGCCGACGGACAGCACAATGCCGATCCGCACCGCACTCGCGGGCGGGCGGAGGGTGGTTTCCGCCGATGCGCTCAAGGCGCAGGCAACCAGGAAAAGCGAGCATATCAGAAGCCGAGTCACAAGCCGCATGATGGTTCCTCCGGGAAGGATATTACTTACAATATGTCAGGATCGGGAAGGCGTCTCATGGGGAGGGGCGGAAATCGGGCGCACTTCAAGGATGCCGAGCTGTTTCAGGACCTGCTGGAGCGACCAGAGCACGCGTTCGTCGTATTTTCCGCGTTTGCCCGACATCTCGACGATCGATTCGCGATACGTTCGTTCTGCGGCATAGGGCCGGTAATGGGTCATGGCATCGAAAGCGTCGGCAACCGAGACGATCAGGCCGGCAAGCGGGATGTCCGGATCGCGCAGGCCGCGCGGGTAGCCGGATCCATCGGGAGATTCGTGGTGGGACAATACGGCATCGGCGACCCGGTCGAAGCCGGGGATCTCGCGGATCATCGCCGATCCGACCATCGCGTGCAACTCGACCTGGCGGCGCTCGGCGGCGGAAAGCGGGCGGCGCTCTTCCAGAAGAGTCGCGGGGATCGAGACTTTGCCGATGTCGTGAAGCAGGCCGGCGAGTTCGAGATCGACGAGTTCGCGCTGGGAGAGGCCCATGTTCCGGCCGATCGCGACGCAGTAGTTTCGGACGCGATCCCAGTGGCCGAACTCCTCGATCGCTCTATTCTCGAGAACTTTCAGAAACAGTCCGAGCAGAGATTCGAGCCTGACGAACTCACCGAGCAGACCCAGGGCGGATACCACCTCTTTCGACGGCTGCCACGAGGGAAGCGCCGTTTCCGCTCCCTCCGCGGCACGGAAGCTGATCAGCCAGGTCATTCCGGCTGCGGAAAGCGGTTTCCACCAACGGCCGGCAAAGTGCATACCCGCGTGGGCCGCCGGCAGCTCGTCGGGCAGCTCGGTCGGTGGCAGCGAGCCCCGGTTGTCGTGTCCGCGCCAGGTGCGGCCCCAGGGGAACCAGACCTGGACCTCTCCACCGACGTCGGCGATCGCCGTCGTGACCTGGGCCAGCACGGATTTCCAGACTTCCGAGATCGAGCTGAGTTCGAGTGGTTTCATCGTCGCGTCCTCCCGGGGTGATACCACCTGCACCCACTGGTATTTCGGAAAGCATACCCCGCCCGCCTCTCCAAGGCAACATCATTCCATCCCGATACAAATCGAGAGCGTCATGCCCGATGGCACCGAATTATGCTATGCTGGGGGATAGGATTTTGCGTTCGGCTCGAGTTGAACTGCTGCGGGAGATAAACATGAATACGAGAACGACGTCGTATATTCTCATCACGCTCGTTTTGTGGGGGCTCATCCCGATATTCGATAAAATGGCTCTGGATGCGAAGAAGATCCCCCCATTCATCGGAATTGGCATTCGCGTTTCGGTCGCCGCTCTCGGTCTGGTGCCCCTCCTGTATGCCGCGCCGCATCTCAGGGAAGGGTGGAACAGCATCGGCATGCGACAGTTCCTGGCGTTCGCGGCCAGCGGAATTATATCGCTCATTATAGCGCAGTTTTTCTATTACGAAGCCCTCAGAGACAGCCAAGTCTCAAAGCTGTTCCCCCTCCTGTTCGGCGGTGCGCCTGTCGTCTCGATATTCCTGGGCTGGCTCGTGCTCGGCGAGAAGATCTCGGGCATGACCGCGGCCGGCGGCGTCCTGATCACGCTCGGCAGCATCCTGCTGCTTCTCTGAGCGGGGCCTTGAAAGAAAGGCTGCGGATCGATTTTTCGCGGCGAGCCCCCTTCGGCAGGGATGCCGGTCGCATGCGGCGAATTCCTTGACAGGCCGGAAAGCGGGTGACTATACTGACAGACTGTCTGTATACCAAACGCCGCGCGCGTCAGGAGAGGTGTTCATGAGCAGCAATTTCGAGAATCGGCTAGCCCTCAATCCCGCTCTCATCATCGGTCTCGGGGGCACCGGCAAGCGCGTCCTCATGAAGTTCAAAGAGGCGTTTCTCAACAGTCCGCAGATTCGCGAGGCGTTCCGCCACGCCGCCGACCCGCGCCCGACCCTTCCCGATTTCATCGATCTCTTCTGCATCGACACCGACCTGTTCGACGCCAAGGCCCACGAGAAGGTAGAAGGCGCGAAGCTCAAAGAAGAAGAGTATCACCAGATCAACATCCAGAACGCCAACCA
>JAGOCE010000368.1 GCA_017998915.1 Candidatus Ozemibacteraceae bacterium | reverse complement strand
CAGGTAGACGTCCTTGCGGACATCGACGGGGAGATGGATGTCGCCGCCGAGCAGGAAGAGAAAACGGTTCTGCCCTCGGAACGCGGTGTTCACGGTGCGGATGCGGCGCTGTATCTCGGGTTTCCCGAGGAAAGGGACGATGTCGCGAAACACAAAGAAACCGGGTTCATTCGCCCGGGCCGCGGCTTCGAGAGCCGCTTCCGGAGTCGTGACGCCGGGTTGGTTCAGATCTCCTGCGGTGATGCCGGCCTGGAGGTCCCACTGCGTGAGAGGCTTATCACTCTGGAAGACGGAGCGCGAAACCGCCGACAGTGTCGAGATGACTTGGTCTTCTTCCCAGCTGTCGATTGCGATGACGGGAGTGCCGGCCATCAGCGCCCGCTTGAGCGCGGTAATGCCGGCTGTCCGGAGCATGCTCACGGGCGAGCCGTCGTTCCGCGCTGCTTCTTGATGGTGACCGGGTCGGCAGGTTTCACGGCCGTGGGTGAGGGCGGTAGAGGGGCGGCAAGCTGGAGTTCTTCGCCCCGGACCTGGGGCATCTGGTGCCTGTAAAGGTCCTTTTCGAACAGTTCGCGGCAGTATATCAGGGTCCCGGATGTCGTGCGGGTCAGCGTTTCGCGAGACGTTCCGGCGGTGATTTTCTGTTGCATGGTCAATGTCCTCCAGTGGTTGAAGGTGGCTGTCGATCACCTAATTATAGGGAGATATCTCGACGCGTGCAACAGAAATTATCGCGTTTCTGGTTGACTGCATCGCCCTGTTGTGATACACTAATCGACTGCAAAAAAGAGAAGGCAAAAGAAAGACATCCTGGAGGATGACCAACATGAAAACCATCAAAAACATGCTTCTTGCCGCCGCCATTGCCGGTCTGTGCCTGACCGTCCCGGCCGTGCGAGCCGAAACGCTGACCGCTCTCGATGCTGAGTATGTCGCCGAGATACAGCGCAATTCCCAGACGGTTTCGCACCGTGAAGGGCTCAAGAATACGATCGAACGGCTTCTCGACTGTTCAGCCGGCGGCCGCATCGAGGTCGCCCTGGTGGGCATGGCCGAGGTTCCCGATTGGGTCGTCGACGCGTGGGTGCGCCACGAGGCCGGATACGCCGAAGTCAGCATCTCCCGATACGGTATGTTCCTCGACGTGCGGCAGCCGACGATTCGCACGGACTTTTACCGGTTCCGCACCGTCCGGGGCAACGGCGAGGTCGCCGAAACCCTGTTTCAGAACATTCGCAAAGACAAGAAAGCCGCGATGATCTTCACCTTCGTCGACGGCGATCCGACCGGCAAGGACAAAGCTCTCGCGACGGTTCTCGAATCCCTGCTCGCGGCTGTCGAGGAAGGCCAGGTCACGGCGGCGGCGGTCGCGTTCGGCGAGGTTCCCCAACGCGTCGCCCAGCTCTGGAAGAAATACGCCCCCGAGAAGGCGGAAAACGGTGATATCCGCGTTCAGCGCTTCAACGCCGAGACCGCCGGCGGTGAAGATATATATTGGAGGCTTTATTACGGCGACGCCGAGTCTGGAGCAGAACAGACCATGCTCATCGTCGACGACCGCATGGTCTATTGCGAGATCAACGGACGAATCATCGTCGAGTGACCGATGGAAGACACACGCCCCGGAAGAACCCATTCTCCGGGGCGTTTTTCGTTCCGGCGCGCCGGTGACGCCGAGGGAGGAAACCCATGAACCCGATGCTGAAAAAGCTCACGGAAAAGGTGATGGCCGGGCTGGCCGACGGAGGCGACGGGGTGCAGCACTTCGACGCGAGCCCGCTTCCCGACAAAAGGGAGATGGCACAGATCCTTGAAGACGCGCTCTTCCTGATTTTTCCGGGGTATTATGGCGACTCGAGACTCTCCTTCGAGTCGATGGAGCTGCAGGTCGGCTTCCGGGTCGCGACCCTGTATGAGAAGCTCCAGACGCAGGTTCTGCGCGAATCTCAGCATTCGTGCAGGTTTGCCCACCGGTCTTGCAAACATTGTCAAAGCTATGCTGCCCTGATCGCACGCACGTTCATCGAAGAACTGCCGGCCATCCGAAGCCTGCTCGAGGACGACGTGCGAGCGGCATATCGGAACGATCCTGCCGCCTCGGGCTTCGACGAGATCATTTTCAGCTACCCCGGGCTCGAGGCAATCGCGGTATACCGCATCGCGCACCATCTCAACGATCAGGGGCTGATTCTCATTCCCCGTATCATGACCGAGTGGGCCCACGCCCGGACCGGCATCGATATCCACCCCGGCGCGAAGATCGGCCGCAGCTTCTTCATCGACCATGGGACCGGCGTCGTGATCGGCCAGACGACCATTATCGGCGAACGTGTGACGCTGTACCAGGGCGTGACGATCGGCGCGCTGAATTTCCCGCGCGATTCCCAGGGCAATGTGATCCGTAATGCGAAACGTCACCCCACGATCGAAGACGACGTCGTCATCTATGCCGGTGCGACCATCCTCGGTGGAGGCACCGTGATCGGCCGCGGATCGGTCATCGGCGGCAATGTCTGGCTCACCGAATCGGTGCCGCCCGAAACCCGTGTGCTCATGGCTAAGCCCCAATACAGGATTACGAGCGCCCGCCAAGCTCCCCACGAAGGGATTGTCGTCAGTCCGGAATAGAATCGAGCGCTTTCTATCCTCGGGGTCTGCAGTCGCCGATACTTCCTGACGCATGCAGCATTCGGACAAGTCGCAGGGAACAGGGATTGCCGGAAGGGGTTAACAAAACCCGTCGTTCAGCCGACACGGTGTTTCTGAGGCATGTTTGGAAACGATCGTAGATTGAGAGTGGCAACGCCGATGATGATGTCCCGAACGACGGTTCTCATCGCCTGCATCGTATTCCTCTGCGCGGGAAGCGGCTGTCGCCGCCGGGCGGAGCCTGGTCCCGTGCGCTACGAGCGGGAAATCGAGTTCGAACGGGCGGCGGCGATCCGGGAGAAGAGCGAGCGTTCCGGAATGGGGATTTCCAGGGGATACCCATGGCAGGGGCGAGGCGATTCAGGCATCGAGTCCCTTCCACAGCGTGTCGCCGACATGGAGTCCGCGTTCAGGCGGGAAAGCGACGTACATCACCAGGTTCTGTGTGGCAGGCGAGATGAACAACGATAACGAAATATTTATGTCGGCACGGAACCATGGGGAATATGCATGGCCGGCCTTGCTGCTGATCTTCCTCATTCTTGGGGGATTACCGCAGGGACCCGCTCCGGGCTGCATGGCGGCGGCTGGAGAAAAGGCGGGAGGCAAGGCCGTTCCCCGAGAGCCCGAGCAGAAGTCAGCGCCGGCCCTCGACCCGGATTTCGAGGTCGGTGGATCGCCTGATTCGCCGGCCTCGACGCTGGAATCCGTCGCGTCATCGTCAGATAGCGGCACGCCCGTTCCCGAAGAGCATCTGCCATCGACCCCGGAGGACCTGGACCAGATCGAACAGCAGGCGGAGGGGTTGCTTGCAGGGAAAAAGTTCGATGCCGCGGCTGATTTCATCAGGGAAAACGAGGCCGCGCTGGCCGTTTCCTTCAGGCTGAAGCAGATGCTGCTCGAGGCGCTCATCCAAACGGAAATGCCCAACTGGCTGGATGTCGGAAACCGGGCGCAGGCGCTGATTGAAGAGAGTCCCGCCGATCCCGTCGGGAACCTCGCGCTTGGCATGTCCTGGGCGAATCGGAAAACGCCCGATGTCGCCAAAGCCCTGACGTATCTGGCGAAGGCAAAAGACTCGAAGAGAGCCCTGCCCATGGCCGTTTCTCTGTATTGGAAGGTCTGGGCAAAGAAGAACTGGTATGTCATCGCAGGACTTGTCGCGCTGGTGCTCGGAGGCGGGTTCGCCATCATACGAAGTCGGAAGCGCAGACGCCAGGCCGAGGAAGAGCTCGTCAACGCTTTGGGCGAGAACCAGCCTGCGCAGGGGCGGGGCGGGTCTTCGGAACCGCCCGTCGGTGCGGAACCCCGTCCGGCTGCTCGGTCAGGCACTCCGCAGACGGCACCGAAGACCTCGGAGAAGCCTTCCGGTTCCGGGAACGCGGCTTCGAGGACAGACCAAAAGTCTGAGCCCGAGCCTGAACCGGAGATGACGCTCGAGCCAGCGCCTGAGCCTGCAGTTGAGAAACCCGAACCGATGGAAGAGGGTGTCACGGAAGGCACTGGGACAGATGCTGAACAGCCTTCTGGCCAGGTGCTCGTACCGGTTCAGGGAAAGCCGCCAGCCGTTCCGGTGCCAAACAAATCCCCTTCACCTGCTCCCGAAGTGCATGCCGCGCCAAGAATCCCTCCCCGGGCCACGGTGGTTCCTGCAGCCGTTGATTTTGCAGCGGCGAATCTCGAGCCCGGCGGTCTATCCCCTACCAGGCCCCCGCAT
>JAGOCE010000030.1 GCA_017998915.1 Candidatus Ozemibacteraceae bacterium | reverse complement strand
GTGCTGCTGCCGGCCGTCGCCCTGCTGGCCTGCGACCGGGCCCGTCGCGCCGACATGCCGTGGAAACTCTGCGGCACGATGGCGATCGGCTGCCTGATCTCCCTTGCCATCGGCGCGGGGCCCTTCTATGCGCGAAACACCGTCATGACCGGCAACCCGCTGTTCCCCCATTCGACCGGGATGTTTCAGACGAAGGCGGGGCTTCCCCGTCTGCCGTTCGATCGCCTGCCCGCCGGATCGAAGGGGCTGATCGACTTCTCCTACGGGGGGTTCACCGATCGCTTCGGAATGGGTCGGGAAATCGAGGATCTCCTGCTCGCCCCATGGAACGTCATCATGCACGGCCATTTCCATACGGAAAAGTATCCATTGAAATATTTCGACGGCCAGTTGAACCCTCTCATCCTGCTCTTCGGACTGCTTCTCGTCGCATATGCGTTCGGTGCCCGAATGACCGATCCCACGGGCGGGTCCGGTTCCGATGAGGCCGCCAGGTCGGAACCGGATTATCGGGCTCTGCTTGCCGTTACAGGCTTGTTGATGGGATTCTGGCTTCTGGGAAGCCACCAGGTCAGATTCCTGCTGCCGCTCGTCACCCTTCTCTCCTGGAGCGTTACGGGAATGATCCGGGGCGGTTCCATGCGCCGTGCGATGTTTTGGATCCTGATCGGAATCGTTTCCTGCACGTGGACCGTCTCCTACGGTCTGAACAGGATTGCCCGGGTCGCGCCCTACCTGTCCGGTGACCAGACCTCCGAGCGGTATCTTGCCGCGAAACTTCCGTTCTATGCCTGTTTCGACTGGGCGAACCGCTCGCTCTCCGGTGACGGCATCATCCTCGTCCTGCTCGAGGAACGCACCTTCCTGCTGCGACGCCCGTATCTCTGGACCGGCCTGCTCCCTCACACATTCATCAACTTTCTTCACGCATGCGGTACGGCCGCCGAAGCCGAACGCCTGCTGAGGGAGCGGGGTATCGAATACGTCTTCCTTCCCCGCCATGCCGCAGTACTGTATGCGAATATCGACAACGCGTTGTTCCAGACCATCCGCAGGGAGTTTTTTCAAGAACGTCTCGAAACGATATATTCCGACGCTCAATGCGCCCTCTTGAGTTGGAAAACTCGGTGATGCGCGAACACAGGGTGTGCCGTTCGCCAAGCGAGGTTACGTCGGGGGATACAGACCCTCAGGAGCCTTGGAGGTTTCTGCAGGCCGTCACGATCTCGCGATAAATAGCAAAAAGTGTATTTTCCGGAAAGGGCCCCCGGCGGGTTCGTCCGACTCGTTCGAGCACGTCTGCCTCACGGGCCGCATCGAGCGGGGAGGGGAGGCCGGCCTCTTTTTTGCACGCGCCTATCCGCAAGGCCGTTTCGGCGCGTCGGTCGAGCAGGGCGACGATCTGCGCGTCGATCAGATCGATCTCGCGGCGTAGTTCCCCGATATACTCAGGCGGGGTCGTTGGATTCACTGCAGCGGGCTTTCAGATAGCGCTCGACGAGCTTGTAGTTGGGGCAGGTCTGGTCGTTCTCGCGGCAGTAGGGGCGCTCCTTGTCGTGGCAGGGCGAGCCGGCGTGGCGGAAGATGCGCGGCGCGACGTTCCGCACCTCGCGAAGCATCGCCTCGGCCAGGATGCGGATTTCCCACTGAGCCTTGCGGCAGCACCGCTGTTCGAAAAAGTTGAACAGGCTGCGGGCGTTCATCGTGTAGACCAGCTTGGTTTCGACCGCGTTCGGGAACAGGTAGCGGGCATCCTCGGCGGGCACGCCCAGTTCCAGGAGCTCGCGATACCCCTTCAGTGCCTCTTCCGTGACGGCCGCGAACCGCTTTGCCGCCTCGGGGTTCGCCGCGACGGTCGGTGGAACGACGTAGGGCAGCTCGCGCAGCTTCGTATACTCGACGTAGCGCTGGCTTTCCTGCGAATACGAGGCGATGCGGTGTCGCACGAGCTGGTGAGAGAGCGCCCGCGAGACGCCGTCGACGCTGAACGTGAACGAGACGTGCTCGAACGGCGAAAGATGGTTTCGAAGCCGCAGCTTTTCGAGCAGCTGGTCGATCTCGGTCTCGCCGAGCCGCTCCTCGATCGCCTCGGCGGTGCGGCACGAGTAGCAGCGCCGCGCGGCAAGGGCCACGAGCAGGTCGGGGTCGGGGGTGTGCCTGAGCAGGACGAGTTTCATGCGCGTGACCTGACGGCGCCGGGAACCGCACCGGGCGTACCGACACCCGGAAAGGACGTGGAGGACCTTCCCGGGTGTGCGGAGAGACGCCCGCCAACCTCGCGGCTGACGGGCGGCGTGATGATTACTTCTCGGAGGCGGGGACGCCTTCGGCGACCGGAGCGGCCTTGGCCTTCGCGGCGCCCTTCTTGGAGGCCTTCTTGGCCTCGGCTTCGGCGGCGACCTTCTTGTGCTGCTCGATCTTCGCCTGGAAACGCTCGACGCGGCCGGCGGTGTCGAGGAAGCGCTGCTGGCCGGTGAAGAACGGATGGCAGGCCGAGCAGACTTCGACCTTCAGCTCTTTCGAGGTCGAGGCGGAGGCAAACGAATTGCCGCACGCGCAGGTCACGTTGATCTTGTTGTAATCGGGATGGATCTTGGCCTTCATGGGGTTACTCCTTGCGGTAAATGCTCAAAAGTGCTTTGAGGCTTCTTCCAGACTGTCATAGGTCTGGATGATGTGCTGAAGTTGAATGAGTTTGAAAATGCCGTAAATATATGCATTGAGATTGATCAGGATCAGGTCGCCACCCGCATCGCGAAGCTTCTTGAGCGAGCCGATGAAGAAGCCGAGGCCTGACGAATCGATATAATTCATCCGCTCGAGGTCGAGCACGATCTTGACCTTGCCTTCCTGGACGAGGCCGTTGATCCGCTCCTTGGCGAGCGGCAGCGTCCACATGTCCAGGTCGCCGATCAACGAAAGCACGACGAAACCTTTCGAGGCTTCCTTGCGCTCGAACGTCAGCTTCTCTTTGGTCGTTCCGTTCTTCTTGTCGGTCATTGGTTCCCCTCCACGTAATTTGGTTGACCCTTCCGGGTCCATTCCCGGCTCAGTGCCGGGGGCGACCTCGGACGATTTCGATGGCCCGATAGACCGCCATCATGATATCAGCTTTCCACTGACTTGACTCCAAGTCTACATTTGTAACAGCTTCTCCCAATAATGTCACGACATATCGTGAGGGAAGCATGTTCAGCGCGAGCGCAATCATGTCGCTTTTGCATCGCTCGCAGCCGCAGATCTCGTTTCGGCGGACAAGCTCGGCGTTGACGGCCTGTTCCACCATCACTTCCATCTTGTTGGTCATTTTTACAGATGCCATGCCGTGTCAGCGCCTTTGTTCCGTCAGGTGTGAGAATCGGAATCGGCAAGCTTGGTGCGGAGCGTCTTCGGATCGATGTTCAGCAGCCGCGCCGCCTGCAGCTTGTTGCCGCCGGTGTATTCCAGGACCTTGCGGACGTACATCCGCTCCATTTCTTCGAGTGTCATGATCTGCTCTTCCCGCATCTGGGAATCGCCGAACGAGGGTGACTGCTGGCGCAGCTTTTCCGGGAAGTCTTCCGGCTCGATCACCTGGCTCCGGGAAAGCACGATCGAGCGCTCGATGACGTTCTTCAGTTCGCGAATGTTTCCCGGCCACTCGTAGGAAGACAGGACTCTCATCGCTTCGTCACTCATCGAAAGGCCTGCCTTGTTGTACTTTTTCGTGAATTCGCCGAGGAAATATCCGACGAGCGGGACGAGGTCCTCCATGCGGTTGCGGAGCGGCGGAATGCGGATCTCGACGACGTTGAGCCGGTAATACAGGTCTTCGCGGAAACGCCCCCGCTTGATCTCGTCAAGCAGGTTCTTGTTCGTCGCAGCGATGATCCGTACATCTACCTTGATGGTCTCCTTGCCGCCGATACGCTCGAATTCCTGCTCCTGGAGCACCCGAAGCAGTTTCGTCTGGGTCATGAGCGCCATGTCGGCGACTTCGTCGAGGAACAGGCCCCCCATGTGGGCTCGCTCGAAACACCCCTCCTGACGGCCGACCGCGCCCGTGAATGCGCCGCGTTCGTGGCCGAACATCTGGCTCTCGAGAAGCTCGGATGGAATGGCCGCGCAGTTGAGGGTGATGAAGGGTTTCGCCCGGCGGCCGCTGGCGCGGAAAATACTCTGCGCCACCATCTCCTTGCCGGTACCGCTTTCGCCGGTGATCAGTACAGTGACGTCACTCTGGGCCACTTTGTCGATCAGGCCCAGCACGTCACGGATTACCTTGCTGTTACCGATGATCTTGCTGTCCATGATCAAACCCGCGAAAGATCGTCACCCCTTCGGGAGGGATAAAGAAAGCCGGCGATAGGGATTGAACCTACGACCTACTGATTACGAATCAGTTGCTCTACCGCTGAGCTACGCCGGCAAACAGTCGGAAAGACGGGAAATATCCTATCACAGCCCCTGTGCCGTGTCAATAAATTCGAAGAATTTTCCCTGGAAAAATTCCGCACTCCGTCTGCCCTGGCAGATGAAGTCCCGATGAACGGGGTACCCGATTCCCTCCCCGGGCGGCGAAATTCGCGCCAAACTGTTGCAGGAGTTGCCCGGCGAGATTTGGGAGCGTATCGGATGCGCGCGGAATACACTCTCGATCACCATGGTGATTGGAGTATACTGACCGAAAGAATCTGTGCAGAAACCTTGTTGCATGGAGTGAGAAGGAATTGCCATGAAACTCCCCTTTCGTGATCTTCCCGGTTCTGTTCGCGACGAACTCCTAGCCGCCCTGCGCGGCGCCCGCTCGAAGACCTGGTATGTGCGGATCTACGAAGACCTCGTCTGGCACAAGGGCGTCTCGGCGATCGGTCTGGGAAGCCTGCTGATCGTCGGCATTCTCGTCATTGCGGGCGTCGAGCGCGAACTCTACGCCGGATGGGCGGCCGTGATGATCGCCGTTTCCATGCTCGGAACCTGGCTGATCCTGACGGGAAGATACCTTCTGCATCTCCATCGCGCGCGTCTTGTGCCGCGATCGGTCGTCGCAACGCCGTATATCATTGCATATATGAAAAGCGAGGACGATATTGTCGAGCTGTATCCCATCGCCGATATCCGCAAGGTAACGGTCACGGTCTACGAGCACCGGAACAAAAAGACCGGCCAGAAGTGGCGCGAGCACCGCCTGAGTTTCATGGCGGGTCCCGACTTCGTCTCCTGGAGCTCTGTCGAGGGAAACCTTGTTTTCGACTACCTCCAGCGTGTCGCCGGTCTCGAGCGCGATTCCGACGCTCCTCCCCGCACTCCTTCGATATCGGCCGAATCGGATCCGAGCTCCGGCTGGCCCGCGCTTCTCGCCGAAGCCGCCGCCCGGCCTGCTTCCCCGCTTCCCCGCCGCTGGCCCCTCGCGGTGCAGATCGGCCTGCTGGTCGGCCTTCTGACCTGGCTCCTCCAGATGGTTCTGACCGAGCGCGATCTCTGGCGCAGCGTGACCGCCTACCCGACATCCCACCAGTGCTACCGGTATGCCTTCTATGCCCCCTTCGGCTGGCACAACGACAAAGCCTTCGAAGAGCTCTGGGTCAAGCGACTCTTTGAGGAAGCCCTCTCTGCCCGCATGTCCGGCCCGTCCGGCAAGCTCTCCGAGATGTCCCTCTGGAAAGCAAAAGCCGCCATCGAGGACTACCTCCGTCTGATGCCCCGAGGTTCCTACCGTGCCGATGTGGCTTCTCTCCACGACGAGATGTTCTGGGCCTGGACAGAATCCAACGGCCGCCAGCCCCGCGACATCGGCTTCTACCTCGACGACTTCCCGAACGGCCTCCACGCCACCGAAGCCCGCCGCCTGTTACAGCCGGCAGAACGGTCCTCCGAATGATGATGCATGTAATATTAGAAAAGGTATATAACGAATTCAATCCATTCGCCCTGAGCTTGTCGAGGTGCGAGGTCCTTTGAAATGCAGGACCGAACGTTCGTCGAAGGAGGACGGAAACATGGGGAGTGAAGGCGGAGCTCTGGACGCTCTGCTCGAAGCATACAACCGGATGGCGAAAAACGATGATATCCGTACGCTTGGCGGATATCTTCTCGGCCGCGACGGGAAAGACCTGGGCGACCGCCTGTTCCAGATACACGGGGAACTGCTTTCGCCCGTTCTGCGCAACGTCGGGGATCTGAAAGCCCTCCGGGCCGTTCTTCTCGATGCGAAGGCGCACGCCGACCTGCTCGCGAACAAGCTGCCCGACGAGGTGCTCTCGCGGTATGTCGGGGCCGTCGCTGATCCGGAAACGGCGATTGCCGGATACTTCCCGGCCGCTTCGCTGTTCGCCGGCCAGCTGCGGGCACAACCCCACCTGCTGGGCAGGCTTGTCGCATGTTCCGGAGACGGCCTTCTGAAAGCCGTTCGCGCGGCGTTCGCCAGGCTCGAACCGATGCTTCGCAAGGTGCGCGACATCGAGGCCTTTGCGGGCCTTCTGCCCCTCATCGCCGGGAATCCCGACGTCGAGCCGGAGGGGTTCCTTTCCGCCATCCCCGACATCGCCACCGCGGCCGGCCTGACGACCGGGGTGCAGGCGTTCCAGCTCGCGCGCGAACTGGTCGTCGCGAAAAACCGGCTCGTCGATCGCGAAGACTGGCTTCCAAGGTGCCTGGCGGCTGTGGCGGCCGTTCCACCCTGGAAGACGCCGCGGTTCGCCGAGATTGCCGCCCTGCTGCCCTGCGGGCCGCTCGTGAAGCATTGCCTCCATGTCCACGACCTTTCCTGGGACACCATGCGCAACGATCTGCTGAAAGTGTGGACGCGCGTCCGGGACAAGGCGCCGTCCGAGAAAGAGGCCATGCGGAAACTCGAGGAAATCTTCGCGCGCGAGATGCCCGACGTCACCACCATCCCGTCCTGGGGGAGCTTCTATCTCTCGTTTCCCGAAAGCATGGAGTTCACTCTGGAACAGTGGAACCAGCGGCTTCGTCCGCCCCCAAAGCCGCCGGTCGTTCCGGAAAACGTGCGCAACGTCGTGCTGGCCCTGCTGGAGATATCCCAGGGTGCCATCGACGCCGTTTCGGTCGTGAAGCGGTTCGACACGTTGTTGGAGGCCGAACGGTACGTCGCCGAACATCCGGTGCGCTCTTCAGGCCATGGATGGACCGGCCGGTCCGAGTATGCCCTGCTTCGCGACGAACCCGACGGGTACCATGAAGTCGACGGAACCCGCCTCACCTACCCACGAGACGACACTCTTCGTTTCGGATAATATATATAAATATAAGAGGGCGATATGGATAGAAACCAAATTGAAACGAGCTGCGGAACCCTTGCGGACGGGACGCTGAGCAGGGAAGACCGGCTGAGCGCCGCCGCGTCCCTTTGTGCCGCTACCACGCTCTCCTGGACGGCCGTTCCCGTAGAGCTCAGGCTGGAGCTGGCGGAATGCCTGGCGGGCGTGCTGGGAAACCCCGACGAGGATCCCGAGATCCGCGCGCAGACAGCCGGGGCGTTGAAGGCCGCGGCCGGCGAACTCCCCCTCGAATGGCATCTGAAACTGTTCGACGTGCTCGCGGGCGCGATCCTGGACGGAGCGACCCGGAAACTGTTTCCCCTGATGGCGGAGTCATGCGGTCTGGTCTCCAGGCTGAACGTCTCGGCGTGCGACGACGAGGCGCTTCTCCAGCGTCTGAACGACGCCATCTTCGAAGCTGTCCTGTTGAGAGGCGCCACCGAAGACGAATCCTTCGCCGATCCCGTCGACGACGCCTTCGGCCGCACAAGAAACCGCATCAACTGGCTTCAGGGCGACCGGGACTGATCATCAAATCTGGTTTGGTGTGCCGGACGTTCGGGGCAGGCATGGGAGACAGGCGAGCACCATGTTGAACGCATCGGGCACTGCGTGACTTTCTCGACAGAGCGGAAGATCGATCGAGTTCATCGACCCGCACCAGAGCAGGTGCTCAGATCAGCGTAACCGCCGTCATTCCTTCCGGATGCGACGAAAGTGCAAGCAGCCATTTTTTCAGAGCCATGTCTCTTCACCCCCGTGATGCACGATGATATCGTGGTATTCGTCTTCCCTGCAACGACGGGCGGTGGAAACGAAAATCTCGAATCAGGATACCGGAGGTGGAACATGCGCTGGTGGCTGAGGCTTCAGATGGGGTGGGGGCTGTGTGGGCAGGCGATCAACATGGTGATGCTCTCGTCGGCGCTGGCGCCCACCATCGGAAAATACTTCGGCTGCCGGGCAATCTACCCGGCCCTGCTCCTGCCGCCGCTGATCGTGCTGTTCCTGCTGACCATCGGCTATCTGATGGACAAGTGGCACTGGATGCAGCGGCAGGATGCGCAGCACCGGATGCGCTCCGGCACTTGGCAGGAGCTGTTCGAGAGGCTCGACAAACTCGAGCGTCTGCTGTCGGATCATGCCGGTGGTGCGAAATGACGCGGTTGAGTGAAATGGGAGGTGGGCTTGGTTCACGCAAACCATCATGGGGAGCGGATCTGATGGTGTGACTTGCATTTCTCGGAATTGTGCGAGACAATATCATATAGAAGTGCTCCGACATTGGGGTCGGTCTGCCGGTCCGTCGGAGATAGATTTGGTCCTGGAGGAATCACATGTCCGTTAAGGTTTTCGTTGGTAACCTGCCCTTCTCTTGCGATGATGCGAAGCTCAAGACCGAGTTCTCCCCCTACGGGAACGTCGAGTCCGCCCGCGTCGTAACCGACAAGCACACCGGCCGCTCCCGCGGATACGGTTTTGTCGAGTTCTCGGATCAGGCTTCCGCCGAAGCTTCCATCCAGGGCAAGAACAACCAGCAGATGGACGGTCGGCCCCTCACCGTCAGCCTGGCCAAGACCCAGGGCGGCGAGCGCATCTAAGCGACTTTTCCAAAGCCGGAGGCGAATCCCGTCTCCGGCTTTTTGCTGTCCGCGAACCAAAGACCTTGGTATGGAAACCGAAGGCCGTTTCACCACAGAGACACGGAGACCCGGAGAATTCACGGAGATGACGATAGTGTATTCCATCGAATTTTGTGTCGACAATCGCATGTGCCCCTGCACCACTCCTGTATGAAACGATCGGCCGGGGTCGCGGTCGATACAGAACTGCTCGGCAGGCTGATGCGGGATGTCGAGGCGCATGCGGATGCCTATGTGCGTCGTGTGCTCACGGCGTCGGCGGAATATGGGACGTTCGGACTGCCGCTGCTCGAAAAGCTGCACGGCGAGCTGCCGAAAACGGCATGCGACAACTGCGGCGCCTGCTGTAACGCGGTTTCGATTTTTTCCCTCGAGTATCACCGGATCGTGCGCGACCTGCTGACGCGGTTCCCGCCGGTGCGCGTCCGCGAGCTGATCGTTTCGGCCCTGCGCATCGATCTTCGGCTGGCCGAGCTCGAGAATGGGGAAAAGCGCCTGCGCTGCTCGTTCCGCGATGACACGGCGCGCGTCTGCGTCGTCCATCCCGTCCGCTCCTTCGCCTGCCGTCTGTTCGGCATGAAACACGACGACGGGCACCGCGACTGCGAACGGGTGCGCGAGCTCGATGGCGGGACATGCCCGACCGACGCGGCCGTCGAGTCGATGATGGCCCGCATCCACGACGTCTCCGAGACGCACGAGGTGCGGCCCGGGGAGGCGCCGGTGGCGTTCTTCCCTTTCGAGTTCTGGCTGTTCCGCCATGCGCTCGGGCCGAAAAAGGCCCTCGAGATCTATGAGAATATTCTGGTGCCCGCATCCACGCCCCTGACGGCGTTGTGGAAGCCCCCGGCGCGTGTGATATGATGTATCCCGTGTGTCTGTCGGGGTGGGTTGAGCCTGCCCCGTGGGCAACGGCTGGATGTGACGAGGGAAGGGAGAGGGAAAATCGTTATGGCAAAACTCCTGCGAGTCGTAAACCGTGAGCAATGTATCGGTTGCTATAGTTGTATGTATTCGTGCAGCCGCACCTGGGCGAAAGCGATCACCGTCGAGAAGTCGGCGATCAGGATCCGCAACTACGCCGGCGTGGAAGGGGCGTTCTCGGTCCGCCCGTGCGTCGGTTGCGACATTCCCGACTGCGCGTCCGCCTGCCCGACCTCGGCCCTGACGCGCCGCAAGTTCGGCGGTGTCCAGCTCGACGCCTCAAAGTGCATCAACTGCGGCGCCTGTGTCCAGGCCTGCGCCTTCAAGGCGCTCCAGTGGGACACCGAAAAGCGCCAGCCGCTTGTCTGTCACCACTGCGGCGTTTGCACGCAGTTCTGCCCGCGCGATGTCATCGCGATGGTCGACACCCCCCGGGAGGCCTGACGTATGCCGAAATTCCGAATGATGGACGTGAACCTCACCGACGGCACCTCGACGGTCGTCGACATCACCGAACGGTTCGAAACCTGGCTTGGCGGAACCGCCGTGGCGATGAGCCTGCTGGCGGAAAGCGACCCCGCGATCGATCCGTTTGACCCGGCTGCGCCGATCATTTTCGCGATCGGCCCGTTCAGCACGGTTTTCCCGGTCTGTACCAAAACGGTTGCGATGTTCAAGTCGCCTCTCACGGGGAATCTGGGCGAATCCCACGCCGGAGGCCGGCTCGCGATGGCCATGTTCGGGGCCGGCATCCACGTGCTTCGCATCACCGGCAGGGCGCCGAACTTTTCGTATCTGACGATCAACGACGAGAAAGCCGTCGTGAAGCAAGCGAACTCGCTCCGCAACACCTCTGCCCTCGCCGCCGAGCGCATCATGCGCGACCGCGAGGATACGACGCACAAAAAGTCGATCGTGCGCATCGGGCCGGCCGGGGAACGCCTTTCCCCGATCGCCGAGGTCACCGTCGACTCGTCGCGTCACTTCGGTCGCATGGGCCTCGGCGCGGTCATGGGCGCCAAGAACCTGAAGGGCATCGTCATCTCGGGCGGCCACTACTGGCCCATCGAGAACCTGCCGGCGTTCAATCCGTTCTATAAAAAGCTCTATGATACGGTCGTGAAATCGACCGCCATGCAGAAATACCACGACCTGGGCACCGCGATGAACGTCGTGCCGCTCAGTCGCATCAATGGCCTGCCGACGCGCAACTTCAGCCAGGGCTTCTTCGAGGGCGCCGCGAACATCGCCGGCGAAAGATTTGCCGACAAGCACCTCAGCCAGCAGATCGCCTGCGCCCACTGCCAGGTCGGCTGCATTCACATGGCCTCGCTGCGTGAATTATTCGACCCGGAACATTATCAGTACAAGTCGTTCAAGGTCTCCTACGACCACGAGCTGGTTTACGCCCTCGGCTCGAACCTGTCGGTCCAGAGCACCGAAGAGGTGCTTCGCCTGCTGATCATCATCGAAAAGCAGGGCTGGGACGCGATCAGTATGGGTGTCACGCTCGCCTGGGCGGTCGATGCCTACCAGAAGGGCATCATCGGCCAGAAGGAAACCGACAACCTGGTCCTGAACTTCGGCGACGCGGCGACCTACGAGAAGGTGATGGCACGCATCATCTCCGGGCACAGCGAATTTTATCGGGACCTGGAACGCGGCTCCGACTTCTGTGCCCGCAAATACGGAGGCCTCGACCGCTCGATTGCGTTCGGAAAGGTCGAAGCCGCGGGCTACATGACCGGCACCTACGCCTTCCTCGGCTACGCGACCGGCGTGCGCCACTCGCATCTCGACGGGGCGGGCTACTCGATCGACCAGAAGGGGCTTGCCAAGCCGAAATCCGACGAGGAACAGACGAAGGAGCTCTACCAGGAGGCCGTCTGGCGCCACGTGCTGAACTCGCTTGTCATCTGCCTGTTCGCGCGCAACGTCTACACGAAGGAGATCATCATCGAAGGCCTGAACGCCTTGAACATCACGGGCTGGACAGAAGAGCGGCTGATGACGATGGCCCGCCGCGCCCACGCGCTGAAATTCAAATACAAGATGGCTTGCGGCTTCCGCCTCGAGGACGTCGGGCTGCCGGAAAAGCTGACCCGAGTCATGACCAGCGCCGGCGCCGTTTCCGAAGAACGCTACAAGGCTCAACTCAAGGCCTTCCAGGCGATGGTCGATGCCGACATCCGAGAACTGCCGTAACGATTCTTTTGCCCATCTATCCGTCGGGGCGGGTCTGAAACCCGCCCCGACGCCGCTTATATAATATATAAATACAAGTATATAGAAATATCGACGTGATCTGACGCGAAATTTCGATCCGTGCGGGTTTGAAACCCGCCCCTACTTGACAGAGGATGAAGAGGACGGCATATTCTACAGGTCTGAGTGAAAAAATCATCTGCCCGAGGTGGCGAATGTTCAGAAAACTGCTTGCCCTGCTCTCTCTCGCCGGCACGGCGGGGATCATCTACGGCGGCGTCCGCCTGGCACCCCTGCTGAAGGAGCCGGCGAAACTCGAGGAGATGCTCAAATCCTGCGGCCAGCAGTGCTGTTGTGGCTCTCCGATCGGCATCGGGATCGGGATCTTCCTCGTCGCGACAGGACTGCTGGCGCTGATCGAACTGTTCGCATCCGCCGCTCCGGCTTCGCAGCCCGAAAAGCCCGAAGAGCCCGCCGCGAAGGCGGAGGTGAAATCTGAACCCGCACCTGAGCCGAAGCCGGAACCAAAGCCGGAACCGGTTCCCGTTCCCCAGCCCGAGTCCGCAGTTCCGGCCGTCGCGTATCAGATCCTGGCGTTGTTCCAGAAAGAGGGGCGGCTGCTCGACTTCCTGATGGAGGACATTTCCGAAGTCGACGACGAGAGCCTGGGCGGCGCGATCCGGCCGATCCACGAGGGTTGCCGCAAGATTTTGCAGGACCGTCTCGTCATCGAGCACGTCCTGAATGACCCCGAAGGGGAAATGGTAAGCCTGGGCGAAAAAGTCGACCCGAACGCGATCAAGCTGACCGGCAACGTTGCGCCCACCGGCCCTTACAGCGGTGTTCTCGTGCATCGGGGCTGGAGGATGAAGGAGTGCAAGCTTCCTTCGCTGGTGTCCGGCTGGACCGGCGACGTGATCGCCCCGGCCGAAGTCGAGATCTCCTGAGGAGGCCGTCGCGTGAGCCAGGCTAAGAACATCGTAGGTGTCGATCTCGGCACGACCAACATCGTTATCGCGCACGCTCCGATGGCCGATTCCGAATCGGACAAGCCGGATGTCGGCACGTTTCCGATCCTGCAGGAGTTCGCCCAGGGAGCGGTCGAGGAACGCGAGTCGCTGCCCTCGTTCCTGTTCGAGCGGCTCCAGGAGAAGCAAGCTCTGCCCTGGAAGCGCGAGTGCCCGTTCATCGTCGGTGAGTATGCCCGCGAGCGGGGCGCCGAAGTTCCCGCCCGCCTGATCTCTTCGGCCAAGTCGTGGCTGTGCAACCCGCGCATCGACCGGAAAGAGGCGATTCTGCCCTGGAACGCCCCAGCCGGCGCGAAGAAGATTTCGCCGCTCGAGGCCCAGAGCGAATTTCTGACGCATCTGCGGTTTGCCTGGAACGCGAAGAACTCGAAGGCGAAGCTCGAAGATCAGCAGCTGATCGTGACGATCCCCGCGTCGTTCGACGCCGCCGCGCGCGACCTGACCGTCGAGGCCGCGAAGCAGGCCGGACTTGCCGAAGTGACCCTGCTCGAGGAGCCCCAGGCGGCTTTCTACGCCTGGATCTCCCAGACGACGGCCCCCTGGCGCGAGCAGGTGAAGAAGGGCGACGTCGTGCTCGTCGTCGACGTTGGCGGCGGCACCACCGATTTCAGCCTCATCGAGGTCAGCGAAAAAGACGGCGACCTGCAGCTCGAGCGCGTCGCGGTCGGAAGTCACATCCTGCTCGGCGGCGACAACATGGACTTGACGCTCGGCTTCCACGCTCGCCAGAAGCTTGAGGCCGCGAAGAAAAAGGTCGATACCTGGCAGACGATGGCCCTGAGCCATGCCTGCCGCAAGGCAAAAGAGAACCTGCTCAACAACCCCGACGCGAAGAGCGAGCCCATCGTCATCTCCGGCCGCGGCAGCAGCGTCGTGGGCGGCTCACTCAAGACCTCGCTCGACCGCGACGAGATCGAGAAAATTCTCGTCGACGGCTTCTTCCCGTTTTGCAAGATGGACGAAGAACCGCATGAAGAGCCCGCGAGCGGTTTCAGGGAACTGCATCTTGCCTACGCGGCCGATCCGGCGATCACCAGGCATCTGGCCAGGTTCCTCAAAAGCCAGGGCGGCGGGGAGCGCGATTTCAGCCATCCGAAGGCGATCCTGTTCAACGGCGGCGTGTTCCGGGCCGAGCGGTTCCGGAGCCGGCTCGTCGAGGTCATCAATACCTGGCTCGAAGCCGACGGGAAGCCCGCGATCCGAGTCCTCGAAGGCGCCGACCTGAGTGGCGCGGTATCGGCCGGAGCGGTCGCGTTCGGCCTGGCCCGCCAGGGAAAGGGCATCCGCATCCGGGGCGGCGTCTCCCAGGCCTACTATCTGGGCGTCGAGACGGCGCTGCCGGCCGTGCCCGGTTACAAGCCGCCGCTGAAGGGGCTGTGCGTGGCTTCGCAGGGAATGGAAGAAGGCGCGACGGCCGAGATTCCCGATCGCACCTTCGGCCTTGTCGTCGGAAAGCCCGTCGAGTTCAAGTTCTTCAAGTCCAACTGCCGCCGCGAAGACCAGGTTGGCCAGCTTCACGAGGAGATGCCGTCCGAAATCGAGGAGACCAGTTCGCTTCGCGCCGAGCTTCCCGTGCGCGACGGCATGGCGCCCGGCACGCTCGTCGACGTGACGCTCCAGGTCGCCGTCACCGAGATCGGCACCCTCGAAGTCTGGTGCCGCGAAAAGTCCGGCGATCACAAGTGGAAACTCGAGTTTAACGTACGTGATGCTATAAAATAGCACTCCGGAGTGGCACCGGAAGGCATGCCCGGGATCCGGGCGTGCCGGGGGAGCAGACCATGGCCGAAAAGGGCGTGGCGGCCGGAGGGCCGCGGTTTCTCATCGGGATCGACCTGGGGACGACCCAATGCGCGCTTTCGTATCTCGATCTGAAGGCGAAGAAGCGCGAGATCAAATCGTTCCCGATTCCGCAGTTCGTGGAAAAAGGCCAGACGAGCGGCTGCCCGACCCTGCCGTCGCTGCTGTTCCTGCCCGATGATCCCGCCGTCTATGGTACGCCGCCCTGGACCGCCGCCCCCGGGCCGATCGCCGGGACGTTTGCTCGACAACTGGGAGCCGAGCTGCCGGCGCGGCTGATTCACAGCGCCAAATCCTGGCTGTGCCACCCCCGCATCGACCGTCTCTCGCCGATCCTGCCGTGGCAGAGCGAACTGGTGCGCGACAAGCTGTCGCCGGTCGACGCATCGGCGGCGTATCTGCGACATCTCGCCGACGCCTGGAACCACGCCATGGCTGCCGACGACCCCGACCTGCGCCTGGAAAAGCAGCAGATCATCGTGACTGTGCCGGCCTCGTTCGATCCCGTCGCCCGCAACCTGACTCTCGAAGCGATCACCCGCTCCGGCCTGCCGGTGAAAACGCTCCTGGAAGAGCCGCAGGCCGCCTTCTACGACTTCCTGGCACGGCATCCCAAAACCCTCGAACGCGAACTGCGCGGTGTGAAGACGGCGCTCGTCATCGACATCGGCGGCGGCACCACCGATTTCAGTCTGATCGGCGTCGAATGGCCCGACACCTCGGATGAGCCGCAGTTCTCGCGGCTGGCCGTCGGCCCGCACCTGCTGATCGGCGGCGACAACCTCGACCTGGCCGTCGCGAAAGCCGTAGAGGCGAAGTTCCACCACAAGGGCCGCAAGTTGGTCGCGAAACAATGGCTTTCTGTGCTCGACCAGAGCCGCTCCGTGAAGGAACGCGCGCTCGGCGACGCCGGCGACGAGGCGGAAAAGGCGCGCTTCACGGTTTCCGGCGCCGGAAGTCGCGTCGTAGCCCAGAGCTTCAGCCTGGAAGTGCCGCTGTTGGAGCTCCGCGAAATGCTCGTCGACGGCTACTTCCCCGCCGTCGCTTCCGATGAACGCCCGGCCGAGAATGCAGGCATCGGCCTGTCGGAAGCGGGTCTGCCGTATTCGCGCGACCCCGCCGTCACGCGGCATCTCGCCTCGTTCCTCGCCGAAAACGGCGCTATGCCGGACGCCGTGCTGTTCAATGGCGGAACGATGCTTTCGAAGACACTTCGGACGCGCATCTTGGACGTGCTGGCTGCGTGGCGCGGCGGGGAGCCTCCCAAGGAACTGAACAACCCGCACCCGATACTGGCTGTTGCATCAGGTGCCGTATATTATTCGATGGTCGGCCTGGGCCTCGGACACCGCATCAAGGCGGGAAGCCCCGTTTCAATATACCTCGGTATAGGAACCGGCAAAACAGGTCGGGGTGAAAAACACGTGCCCGAGCAAGTTCTCTGCCTTCTCCCGAAAGGCTCGGAGGTCGAGCGGCCGTTCACGATCGCGGGCAAGACGTTCGGGGTCGATGTCGGGCAGGATGTCGCGTTTTACGCGTATTTCAGCCCGTCCGCCCCGCGCGGCGAGTCGCTCGGTGATCTCATGAAATACAGCGCCCGGCGGCTGACCCCCCTGCCGCCCCTCCGCTGGAAAACGGAGAAAGCGGATTCACGTGAAACCGGCATCCTCCAGGTCGGTCTCGACGTCACGCTGCGTGAGACCGGCCGGTTGCAGGTCATCTGCCGCGGGTGCGGCGATGCGACTTTCCGGCGAGAACTGATGTTCGACCTGACGCCCGACGAAGAGGCCGAGACCGACATGGCTGCCACGAAGGGCTTGACGAAACGACAGATCGGGCAGGTGAAAAAACTGGTCGACAGCCTCTTTTCGAGCGCTCCTGGCAAGCCGGCGTTCAACCAGTTGTTCAAACTGCTCGAAGAGTTGCTTGGAACACGCCGCGAAGACTGGAATACGGCGGTACTGCGTACACTGTTCGATCTTTCCATCGATGATGAGCGGTTTCAGTCGGGTGATGACGCTCGCATGACATGGCTGAGGCTGGTTGGATATTGCTTGAGACCTGGCTTCGGAGCCGCTGGAGACGAGGTGCGGGTCGACCGCCTGTTCGAACTCCGCACAAGCCCACCTGCGTCAAAAAACACCGGCCTGTGGTCGGAATGGTGGATCATGTGGAAGCGGATTGCACCCGGTCTCTCTGCCGAACGGCAGGCTGAAATGGCGGGGAATCTCGAGGCGGTGCTATTCCCATCGAAGAAAACGGGAAAAGGAGAGCGCCTTCCCGACCAGCACGAGCGGAACCAGATATGGCGCCTGCTTGCCCAGTGCGAGCGGATCCCTGTCGAGGAAAAAATACGGATCGGTAATTGGATCCTGCGGGCCCCCGGAACCTGGGGAAGAGACCAGATCGCCCTCCATGCCCTGGGTCGATTTGGCGCCAGGGTCATGGCGTATGCCCCTCCGACGGCGCTGATTCCCGTCGTCACCGTTTCCGAATGGGCGGAGCAGTTGCTCCGGCGCGGACCGGCCCCCGCCGGTTCTTCTTCTTCTTCGTATGCCGATTGGGCATTGAGGGAGTTTGGCCGTAAAACGGGAGACCGACTGGTCCAGGTCGACGACGCCCTTCGAAAGCGCATCTTCGAGCGCCTGAAAACGGGTGATCGGAAAAAATCCTTCTTGCAGCCGCTTTTGGAAGTTCAGGTCCTCCAGGCCGACGACCTGGCTGAATTCTGTGGCGAGCGTCTCCCTTCAGGGTTCGTCTGGGTATCCGATTCCAACGGGGAATCCGAAGAAGCTTCGGATGCCTGACGGGGTGTGATCGTGCGATCTGAGAGCATCTGCAGAAAACGGTGGCTTTACTCTGATCGTGCTTCGACAGGCTCAGCACGAACGAAAATGCGAAATGAACTTTTTGGAATGCAGGAATCAATAGAGAACAAGTATGTTCTCCCTCTTTCCCTGATTCCGGAAAAATTTTTGATGTACTCTTGCGGCTTTCATATTCGATTGGTAGAATCTAAATATCCTCACCCATGAGTAAGGGTGGGATAACGGTTTCCCTTATAAGTAGCGAGTAGTGGATAAGACAAGGAGAAGCAGAATGACCCGAGTATCGCGTATCGTTATCGTAGCTCTCATGGTAGCCTTGGTCTCCCCTCTCTGGGCCGCTGATGCCGCTCCGGCGATGAAAGAATGGACGATCGCCGTTTTTTTGAATGCGGACAACAACCTCGACCCGTTTGGTGTTGAAGACCAGCAGGAAATGGCCAAGATTGGCTCCAATAACTGGCTGAACATCGTCACCCTGATCGACCGCGAACGCGGACCGGCTTGCTACAACTACATCGAGAAGGGCAAGATCACCAAGGTCAAGGACATGGGTGAACTCGACATGGGCGATTACAAGCTCTTCATCGAGTTCGCAAAGTATGTTGTCGCCAACTATCCGGCCAAGCACTACGTGTTCACCCTCTGGAACCACGGCTCGGGCTGGAAGCTCGGCAACCAGAGCCCGATCACCCGCGGCATCTCCTACGACGACTCGAGCAACAACCACATCACCACCAACCAGCTCGCCGTCGCCCTCCGCGAAATCAAGAAGGTCATCGGACACAATGTTGGCATTCTGAACTTCGATGCCTGTCTCATGCAGATGGCCGAAGTCGTTTATGCGTGCAAGGATACCGTCGATTTCATCGTTGCCTCCGAAGAGGTCGAACCCGGCAAGGGCACCCCGTATGACGACGTTCTCGCCACCCTCACGAAGACCTCGACGCCCGAATCCTTCTCCAAGACCTGGACCAACACCTTCGTGAAATCTTACAGTGGCGGCAGCCAGGGCAACGAGGATTGCACCCAGTCCGCGATCAAGGTCGCGGCGATGGGCCCGGTGTTCGATGCCATGAACGGTCTCGCCAAAGCCACGATGAGCGGAAAATACAGCGTCGAGTATAAATCTGCGCTCCAGAAGGTCCAGTCCTTCTCCTATCCTGAGAATGTCGACCTGATCCACCTGGCCGCCCTCCTGAAGGCCGCGATCAAGGACGAAGCGATCAAGACCGCCTGCGACAAGGTCACCGCCGCCTGCAACGCCGCGATCGTCGCGAACGGCAACAGTGGCTACTCGATGAAGAACGCGAAGGGCCTCGCGGTGTATCTGCCCTCCGATTTCTCCGCTGAGAACGGCTACACGGCTCTCGACTTCTGCAAGTCCAGCCTGTGGGACGACATGATCGCCGACCTCTACAAGAAGAGCAAGGCCGCCGAACTTGTCTCCTCCGTCGAAAATGGCGATCTCTCCACGCTCCGCGGATACGTCGCCGGTTCGAAGGATTCCGCCGACGTGAAGAAGTTCATCGTCCAGGAACTCAACTTCCGCCTCCACAGCGAGGGCGGCCTTGACGAAAGTCTCGAGTCCGAAGCCTCTGCCCTCGTGCTTGAACTGAATAATTGATATAAACTCTGTTATACAACAGGCGCCGGTTCAGACCGGCGCCTGTTGTGTCATCGGAATGATTCGATGTCTGGCAATCGAATAAAGCCGTTTGCCGACATGAAAGGACAAAGAAAAAAAGTGAATGTTTTATGCAATTTTCCCTGAAACAACGATCTCATGCCTTTTTTAGGCGGAGGTTCGAACCCTTGACAGGGTACCTTCCGGCTTCTATAATTAGAAAATCCGGCCCTGAGTATAAGTGTCCGCATAAGTATATAAGTAAGGAGTAAGAGATGAAGCGTGTAATCAGTATCCTGGCCGTCGCCCTTTTTGTGGCTTTTTGTGTCGCCCCTGTCAGCGCTGCGCCCCGCGCCGAGAAGGAATGGACCTGGATGGTCTTCCTGAACGCTGACAACAATCTGGACAGCTTTGGCGTCCAGGACCAGGACGAAATGGCCAAGATCGGCTCGAACGACTGGCTCAACATCGTCAGCCTCATCGACCGCGAGAAAGGCCCCGCCACTCTCAACTACATCGAGAAGGGCAAAGTCACCCCCGTCAAAGACATGGGCGAACTCGACATGGGCGATTACAAGCTTCTTGCCCAGTTCGTCAAGGACATGATCGCCCAGTATCCGGCGAAGCATTACGCCCTCATCGTCTGGAACCACGGTTCCGGCTGGAAGAACAAGCCCGGCGACAACATCATGAAGGGCATCTCCTATGACGATTCGACCGGCAACCACATCACGACCGCTCAGCTGAGCCTCGTCACCGCCGACATCAAGAAAGCCCTTGGCCGCAACCTCGACATCTTCGCCTTCGACGCCTGCCTCATGCAGATGGTCGAAGTGGCCTATGCCATGAAGGGCGACATCGACTACCTCGTCGCCTCCGAAGAGACCGAACCCGGCGCCGGCTACCCCTACGACGGTATTCTCGCCACTCTCAAGAAGGACATGACCCCGGCCGAGTTCTGCAAGACCTGGGTCGCCGCCTATACCGCCTCCTATAATAATGGCAGCCAGGGTTACAGCGCCTCCACCCAGTCGGCTCTCGACATGAGCAAGCTCGACGCCGCCATCGACGCCATCAACGGCTTTGCCAAGGCTTCGATCGCCGGCTCCTTCGGCGCTCAGTTCAAGGATGCCCTCGCCAAGGTCCAGAAGTTCTATTATCGCACCAACATCGACATGCCCCACCTCGTCGCCCTCCTGAAGAACACCATCAAGGACGAGGCGTTCCTGACCGCGGCGAACAAGCTTGAAACCGCGCTGAACGACGTTGTCCTCGCGAACGGCACCAACGGCTCCACGATGAAGAATGCCAAGGGTCTGGCCGTGTTCTTCCCGACCAGCTCCTACAGCTTCTCCAAGGATTACCTCGAGCTGGCGTATGCCAAGGACACCATGTGGGACGAGATGGTCCAGGATTACTTCAAGAAGACCACCGCCAAGAAGATCGTTGCCGACATCGAGACCGGCGATGTCTCCAGCCTGATGGAGTATGTCCGGACCGCCAACGAGAACAACCGCGAAGTTTCCGCAGACCTGATCGCCAAGCTCAACTTCTCGGTCTTCGCCGAGAAGAACGCTCCGGCCTCTCTGCAGGATCTCGTGAAGAACCTCGTCAGCGAGCTGAAGACCAAGTAAGCTTTACCGACTCTAACAAAACGACCCCCGGGAAAACCCGGGGGTTTGTTTTTTTGCTGAATTCGACCAAACGGGAGATACCGCTCGATAGGGAAGGCGGCCTGCCGATCCGATCTCGCCTGCTCGTTACCGTTCAGGCTGACCTGTTCGATGATCGAATGCTCCCGTCCCCTTTGCCGGACTCGGGATGAATTTCGGCAAGTTCAGGTCGAACG
>JAGOCE010000367.1 GCA_017998915.1 Candidatus Ozemibacteraceae bacterium | reverse complement strand
ACGAAAAAATCCGCAAATGACGGATCATTTCAGGAAGGTGATCGATTCGAAGAACTCTTGTACCCAGGGTTCGTCACGTGCGGGCTGGTCGGTGGCGATGTTGACCTGGTAGAAGCGGCCAGGGGTGACGGTGTAGTAATTCGTGATGATGCCGGCTTTATCTTCGATCACGAACCAGTCGGTTCCGTTGATCGTCACAGGCTTCGGTTCGCTCAGGCCGAGCATTGCGTATACCTTCGTGTCCGCAGGAATGCGTTCGGAGATGAGGCGTTCCTGGTTCGCGCCCGGGACGTCGAACACTTTCACGGTGACCATCCAGCTGTCACGCATGACGTGGCCCTTGATGAAGTAGCCGACACCGATGCCGGGCCAGACGACCTTGTCGGCCCGCGAGAAGCACTCGGGAACGGTGAAGGCGATGCCGCCCTCCTTCGACGTGACTCGATCGCCCTTCGTCGGGATTTCCGATTTCGTGACTTCGGCGTCGGAGATGGGCTTCAGCGCAGTGTTCGTATACGCCGGCACGAAGGCGGTGAAGACGGAAACGGCTTCCACTTTCTTGTCGGCACCGTATCGGAACTCGAGGCCGATGCTCGTCACGGCCTTGACGCCGCCCCAGTCCTTCGCGGCGGAGCGGTAGAAATACGTCTCGGACATGCCGTTATTGATCGACATATCGGGCTTGCGATAGATCTGCCTGACGCGAGATTTCGGCGAACCGATCCCGACGCCGCGGCTCGTCATGACGCGGGTGCGCTTCGCGCCGATCAGGTCTATGCGGCCGACGGCGGTCGCATCCATGAATGACTGGGTGACGAGCGCGTCGTCACCGTATTTTTGGTACTCGGCGAACTTCGGCGAGACGGACGTCGAGAAAAAACTCTCTGCCCGCGCGAGCGGATCGCCGAGCCGGAGCCAGTTTTCCCCGACCAGGATGCCGGCTTCCTCTGGAACGATCAGCAGTGGTTCGTCTGCCGGCGCAGCTTTCCACTCAGGTGGCGACGTGTCGGCAGGCGGCACGTAAGAGGTGTAGTCTTTGAGCGACTTCTTGAGCGCCTCTGGGTTATCGTCGGCGCGAAGGGCCAGGCGGAGGACGATCTCGGGCATCTCGAAGGACGGCAGCGGCTGCTCGGGCTTTTTGTGCGGGTCGGCGAGGTAGTTCACGACGTCGGGCGGGGTCGGCCGGTCGTACAGGACGACGGGGTGGGTGACGATTTTCCCGTAGAGATCGTAATCGAGCCAGGCCGTTCCGTTGTCGCCCCATTCGGTGCCCCAGGAGTTGTACAGCTTGATCGCGTGGCGCTTGTCGTCGTATCCGACGATGACGAGGTAGTGGGCCGAATCGATCGTCGTGTCGGTGATCTTCTTCAGCAGGGGATTCTTTTTGTTCAGTTGATAAAACTCAGAATATATTTCCATCGTGCAAACCACGGGGTCGCCGCCCGCGAGGATCGCCTTGAGTGTGTGAACGTCGCCGTACGGCAGGCGCCGGAAGGTGAGGTTGCGGAACGCGCGCGCGAAGGTGCGCAGTTCCTCGGGAGGGATCGTCTCGTCGTCGGGAATGTACGGGAAGAGCGAGAGGGGAACACAACCCACGTCGATCGAGAGGAACAGCGCGTTGTGGTCGCGGAAGCCGTTTTCGGCGGGGCTCTTGTACAGAAGATTCGTGATGAATGTCGGGCTGAAAATATGGTTTGGCCCGTATTTCCAGCCGTGTTCGAGCTTCTCGTGATAGCTCTTCACCGCGTAGGCCACCGCCCACCCGGGGCAGGTGTTGTCGTATTGCTTTCCCACCGGCGGAAAGTCGGGCGAGAGGTCGACGGCCGAGGGCAGGTTCACGTCGGGCTTTCCCGACAGCGTCGTGAACTTGCGCACCATCCGGACCTCCTGGATGGCCAGAAACTGCTCGTCCGTCATGGGTACCACGCCGGTGAACTGCGTGCCGTGAGCAGGGGCGCCGACGCCGGGCATGGCGGAAAGGAGCGTGAAAAAAGCCAGAGCGCCTGCAAGGAACATCGGTCGTATGGCTGATTTCATGGCGAGCGTCGCATTCCTCTCGTATTGACTCATATATATATCATATATAATACTGATGCAGCGAAGTGTGAAGCGACCGTTACCAGGGGAACGGCGGTTCTCAGATCAGAGCTCTTTCATGGCCTGGGTTTCGGAGTCGAAGATCGTCGACAGACCGGAGAGACCGGTGACCTGGAAGACGTCGCGATACAAATCGGACACGCCGACGAAGCCGAGGGCGGCCTTGTGAGTGGCGGATAGGTCTTCGGCAACCTCGAGCAGTTTCGTGATGCCTGGACTGTTGATGACCGTCACGGCGGCAAGGTCGATCAGCAGCTTTCTGGAGCCGCGATCAACGGCCTCGAGGATGAACAGCCTGAGCTTCTCGCAGGTCTCACCGTTGAGGTAGCCAGTTGGCCTGACAACAAATATATTCCCGGATATTTCGGAAGGAAATGCGTGCTCTGTCATTCTTCGACTATATGCCCCGACGGATATGAAAGTCAAACGTTGAACAGGGCTGTTTGGGATGTGCCGTGTGATCAAAACGCAGATGTTCCATTCGCCACGAAGGGCGGTTGGTAGTTTTGCTGGACTGACCCTTTGACAAGTCGGAAGGAGTTCTCTACCTTGAGAAGGGATACTGATGTACGGGTTCTTTTCGGAACCTGCCGCATCGACCGGACGGGCGGATGAGAACGTTTTTATCAAAACTGCTGGTGATCTTCATCTTCGGGTTACTCCCGGCGGCTTCGGGGTATCTCGCCGTCGGGAAGCTGCTCGAACACCAAGCGACCACCCGGGTCGATCAGCTCGGAAAACGTCTTCGTGAACGGCTGATTCGTATCGCCGACGCGAGCTCCGACGAGAGTTTCTATTTCACGGTTTTCAACCGCCTGTATTCGGTGATGCGCGCCACCTCCGGAGACGACGTTGCTGAGATCGCCGCGGAGATCGGGAAGGTGCGCGCCTTGTGCGGGGGAGACGTCTCGGTCTTTCGGTTCGGCGAAACAGGGGAGTATCTACCGGTTCGCGGCTATGCTCCTCCGAACCGATATATCGTGGGCAAAATATGGGACATCATCGCGGAAACAGCTGCATACCGCGAGGGCGACGAACAGCGGCAGCAGAAAAAGATCCAGACCCTTCTCGGCTCCGAAGCCAACGCCGGCGGCATGAAAAAGAGCGAGGGGCAACCAATCAGCCTGAAAAAATCGGGAACAAACGGGTATTTCTACTGGCGTCGATTTTCGTCTCGCAGCAAGGCCGGTATCGCGATCGTCGCGTTTCCGATTCTGAAAACGCACCAGATTCTGGCGCGGCTTCGCGAAAGAATCGCCCCGAAGGGCACGGGAGGGCTGAAACTTGCCTACTGGAGCCACGATTCGGGAAAACCCCTTTTCATTTCGGGGTCAGAGGCGAGGTTCTCCATCGTCCGCGACGGCATGGAAAAAAGCTCCGTCGAGACGCTCGTCGAGAACGGCCGCGTCTGGAGCCACCTGACGACGGTCTCCGGGGTTTTCCTCGCGTCGTTCCCTCTCGGAGATGCCGGCAAGGGGTTCGGGCCCGGCATGCTGAATCTGCTCATGACGTTGATCATGGGGATTCTACTGGTGTTTCTGTTCCGGCCCGAGTTCGATCTTAAGCGGATCTACATGAAAATCGGCAACAAGCTCCTGGCCATCCTCATGGTCGCGATCGCCTTTCCGACAGCCTGTCTGCTGCTGGTGGGCGTCATCGCGATCGACGCGCACGAAAGCGTGCTGCTTTCCCGCCTCAAGAAGGACCAGGTCGTCCGGCTTTCGGCGCTTGAGGATGATTTCAGAAGCGAGGCGAACGTCTTCGCCAAGAACTGCCGCACATTGCTCGGAAAGACGATCGCATCCTGGTCGCAGAAATCGTTCGCGACCCACTGCGAGAACCTGATGGCTGCGGGAGAATCGGTCAGGATCGAGCTGCGGGCGCTCGACGGCGAGCCACTGTTCATCCGGGATACGGGCGGCTGGTTCGCTGGTCTCGAGAAAACACAGGATGCCTACAGTCGTCATCAGATCAACAAGCGGCTCGCCGACCGGAGAAAGCGGGAGGGAATTCCCCTGAAACGGCCGCTCGACAGCTTTTTGTCGGATGCCTTCGACACGCAGGGGTTTGGATTCGAAGTCATCACACGAGCGCCGGACACGGTTCACTCGTATAAGGTCGGGCTGAACGAGATGTTCTGGTATTGGTCTCCGATCGACGTCCCGGGCCACCCGGCCGCGCTTCTGAACGTCTTCCAGGCGAAAAACCTCGCGCGGGCCAGATTCCTTCAACGTGTGGTGCGAAAACCCGATCCGAGTCTCGGAATTCTCGGCGCCTACGACGAGAACC
>JAGOCE010000366.1 GCA_017998915.1 Candidatus Ozemibacteraceae bacterium | reverse complement strand
CCGGCCTGATGGCACCGTCGCCGAACAACTCGCAGCCCTGGAGAATTGCCGTCATCACCGACAAAAAACTGCTAGGCCGCATGAAGGACGCCGTCGAGAAGAAACTCGCCGGGATGTTTCCGAACGTTTCCGCCGAGGCGAAAGCCCGTCTCGAGAAGGTGCGCGCGTTCTCGACGATGTTCGTCGATGCCCCTGTCGTGCTTGCCGTCATGGCGAAACCCTACAAGGCCATGATTGACAAGGTTCTCGAGGAAACGACCGTCACGCACGAGGAGATGAACGTGCTGCGCATGCATCCCGACATTCAATCCATCGGCGCGCTCGTCGAGAACATGCTGCTCGCCGCGACCGAGATCGGCCTCGGCGGTTGCTGGGTCTCCGGGGCTCTTGTGGCCTCCGAGGCAATCGACGAGATCCTGAAGGACAAGGAATACAAGATCCAGACGCTCGTCGCGATCGGAAAACCCGCCGCGAAGCCGGCCCCCAAGGAACCCCTGCCTTTCGCCGACCACGTGACATGGATGGCATGAAACGTCGCTGATCTTCTGTAGGGGCGGGTATGTAACCCGCCCCTATGTCGTCAATGATAGATATTTGTCAATGCGTCACGTGTTGCGGCGGAGGACGACGAGGGTGACGTCATCTCCCATCGGACCTGGGACGCGCCGGATATTGAGCTCCATCAGCAGGCCGTCGAGGATGCCGCGGGCGTCTTTCCCCGAAGCTGCGAGGGAATCGACGATGGCTCGCAATGTTTCGTCGCCGAGTTGCTCGCCGTTCGGAAGCATGCACTCTGTATAGCCATCGGTATACATGACGAACGCGTCGCCCGGTTCGAGTGAAACCTCGAGCGTGTCGCGCTTTGCGTTCCGCCTGGCGCCGAGGGGAAAGCCGGTCATGGGCAGAAAATCTGTCTGCTTCGATGCTGCACGGTGATGCAGGGGATAGTTGTGACCGGCGCTTTCGATGGTCAGGAAATGAGTGGCCGGGTCGAGGCGCACCGTCAGCATGGTCATAAACTTGCGCTGGCCGCGCAGTTCCTGGAAGAACACCTCGTTGAGCGAAGCCATCAGGGGGGCGGTGCCGGTCTCCCCGTCTGCGAGCAGGTAGGCGACCGTTGCCTTGGCCATGGCCATCGCGAGGGCCGCTGACGCTCCGTGGCCCGTCACGTCGCCGATCACCATCAGGAACGAGCCGTCGGGACATCGCACCAGATCGTAATAATCACCGCTCAGGTCCGTGGCGGGGAGGTTGACGGCGGCCAGCGTGAATCCTTCGATCTGCGGCGTCGATGCCGGAAGCAGGCTTGCCTGAACGACCCGCGCGAGCTCGAGGTCCTTCAGTTCACCGAGGGCGTGGTTGAAGATCTTCGCCAGGTGGCCGAACTCGTCGTCGCGCCGGCATGGGATGACGATGTCCGACCGGCGCCGCCTGATCGCGTCGATGCCGTCCTGGAGATCGGCGATGGGAACCAAAACGAGAGCGCTCAGCAGCTGGCCCGCGGCGAAGGAGGTCAACAGGGACACCAGAAGACCGACCAGGAGCGCCAGCCTGGTGTCGTTCAGGCTCGAAAGCTCCTGCTCGGCGTCGAGCACGGCGGCCGTGACATATTTTCCGAGAACGGCTTCTGGCGCGGCGACGACCCACGCGGTTCCGGAAGAGAGGTGAACCTCCCGCTCTATAACCTTGTTCGTCAGATGGCAGACCTGCATCAGCGGAAGCAGTTCCTGGCGGTCGGGGGTCCCGGGTTCGGGCCACAGTCGTTCGCCGGAAATTGGCGTCGTTTCTGTCCGCTGTGGCGTCGCCGAAAGCCTGGGCGTGCGCATGACGGCCGAGAGGGTCGAGAAATTCACAAGGCCGAGAGTTGGCGGCATTTCCACGTGAAACGCTTCGAGGAGAAGGAGGCGGATGGCATGCGCGCCCGCCAGGACGGAATAGGAGAGGTGGAGACGTATCAGGTCATCCGAATCGGCCATTCCCATCAGAAACGCTGGACCCGTCGAGAGGCCGGGGAAGACGTTCCAGATGACGTCGGCGGAGGAAAAGCCCGCCTGCAGTCGGTGAATCGAGTTGGGAGCCTCGATGAGCGTCGACCAGCCGAACTCGGGATTCGTCGTCAGGTCCTCGACCAGCAGGTCCAGCGGCTGGATCCTGCCTTGGGCGTTTGCCCCAAGCCGATCCGGAATATATCGCCTGATGGCTGCGCGAGCCAACAGGGTGCTCATGTCGACGATGTCGTCGCGGTCGGCGTCGACCCGCTGCAGGATGGGGCGACTGTTCGCGTCGAACAGCATCAGGAGACGGCACATGCGCGCCTTCGCGAGGATATCGAGCCTGCGGCAGAACTCGTCGAGGTCAAAGGGCGACCTGTTCGCAAGTTTCCATAGTTCAAGAAATTTTTCACGGAAGATCGCCAGGGTGCGGGAAAAACCAGCATTGAGCGTGTGAAGCTTGGTTGCACCCTTCGCGAAGGCGGCGTTGCGGAGCCGCTCTTCCTGGTAACCCAGACTCAGCCAGCCGACACCGAGCGTCGAGAGCATCGGCAGGAGAGTGGCGGCGATGAACAGAAGGCGCACGTGTGCCCGCAGCGATGCTGGCGACGGACTGAGGCCGCGCCTGTACCCGTGGAATGCGAGCAGCGGCACGAGGATCATGAAGGCCAGACATGCGGCCCGGAGGAGGGCGAGGTCGTTCGAGGCGGGAAGCGGGGATGCGATGGCCGTGACGTCGCCGAGGCGGTCCCGGTCGAACATCCATACCGTTCCATTCAATTCGACGGAATCCTTCTTTTCGGCGTTCGCTTTTTCCCAGGCCATGCGTATCGATAGCGAGGAGCGGTTGCGCGGCGGAACCCAGAACCCGATGTCGGGAATTCCCCGGCCCGCGTTTCGGGCGACTGCGCGATACCGGCGCCGATGGCGGAGAAAATCGTCCATGTACTGCCCGGGAACATGTTCGATCAGCAGGATGAACGCCATGCCGGAGCCGTTGAACGTGAAATGTGCGACGCCCCTGCTGTTGGCGGACTCGAGAAAAATATATTCGCCGTTTTTCTTTCTGATGTTCTCGACGGTTGCCTCGCGCCCCCAGAGTTCGACGGTCTTGGCGTCGATCTGGGGAGCGAGTCGTGCCCGTCTGCGGCCTGGTGCCTGGATGGCGGACAGGATTTCGGACACGAGGGCCGAGTGGGTGGCGTTCTCGGGGTAGGTCAGCGTGCTGCGGTCGTTCTGGAACAGGAAGAGGCTGCATCCTCCCCCGAAATCCCGGTTCATCCGATCGATGGCGTTCCTGAAGGTCTGATATCTGCCGAAGCCCGAACGGGCTGCCTCGTGGATCGGCCATGCCGCATCGAGGAGGACGCAGCCGTTCGCCCTCCAGGCGATCGTCCGGTCGAGCTCGAGGCGCAGGCTGCGTTTCAGGGACTCCTCTCTCCGGACCTGCCACGCGCCAAACAGGTCGAACATCCCGAAAACCCCGTAGAGAAGAAGGGCAAGAGCCGCTCCGAAGAGCAGGGGCCTCCTGAGGCCGGCGCCGGTGGCGATGCCTGAAGCCGTGCTCACGGCGTCGCCTCCCTTCGTGGCAGTCGTGCCGCGACGAGCATCGTCACGTCATCACTCCACTCCTTCGTAATGGCGGCTCGGCGTTCGAGCAGACCGTCGATGATGCTCTCCGCCCTCTCTCCGCTGGCGGGAGCGGCGGCGCAGGCGGCATCGGCCATCGCCGCCATGCGCTCGTATCCCACGGGACTTCCCGTGCTGTCGAGTGCTTCGACGAAGCCGTCCGTGTAGAAAAACAACGTGTCACCCGGTTCCAGTTGCAGCGTGCCGGTTGGTGATGCCTGACGGCGGCGGCTGATACCCAGCGGATAGCCGGGTGTGCCGACGAATCGTGTGGCGGCCGCCGGGCGGACGAGGAGGGGATACGGATGGCCACCGGAAAGCCATTCGACCGTGTGCGTTGCGGGATTGAGGAGACAGCCGAAAAAGGCGAGAAACCGCCTGGGCCCGGGGAAAGACCGGAGGAGCGCATCGATGCGGTTCGCGAGCAGAGGCAGGTCGCTTCCGCCCGACCCGCTCCAGAGAGTCACCGTTGCCTTGACGAACGCCATGAGCAGGGCCGAGGCTGCACCGTGGCCGCTCACGTCACCGATCAACAGCAGAATGCGTCCGTCGGCCAAACGGCGGCAGTCGAGACAGTCTCCCCCGAGGTCGCCGGCGAACATGGATTTGCCGTGAATCGCGTAGCCGTCGGGAGCGGGGTAGGAGGAGGGGAGAAGACTGCCCTGGACCGCCCTCGCGACGTCGAGGTCCTTCAACTCAGCCATCATCTCGTTGAACGCGGAGGAAAGGCGGGAGAGTTCGTCCTGACCGTCGATCCGGACGGGCC
>JAGOCE010000029.1 GCA_017998915.1 Candidatus Ozemibacteraceae bacterium | reverse complement strand
CTACAGCTCGCTGAACGGCCTCGTCGGCTTCGCGAACCTTTCCCAGAACAACTTCAAGGGCGAGGGAAAGCGCATCTACGGGAAGACCGAGTTCGGCGGTGTCCAGACGTTCGAGATCGGATACTTCGATCCGTGGCTGAACAACAAGCCCCGAAGCTTCGGTATCGATTTGTATAACACAAAGTATACAAGAAACCTCTACAATCTCGGCAACACCCTTACGGAATACGACGAAGAGCGCAAGGGCGGCAATATCACCCTTGGGCGGCGCATCCGTCGCGATGTTGATCTCTCGTTCCGGTTCCGCGACGAGGACATCAACCTGACGCCCACCGACGAGACCCTCGCCGCCGCCCCGATAGGGGTCATGAACGGCCGCCTCCAGAGCCTGGGCGCGATTCTCGACAAGGATACCCGCGACAACCGCTTCCGGCCGTCGGGCGGGTTGCACGATACGTTCTGGGTCGAGACGACCGGCGGCCTCCTCCGCGGCGCCAACCAGTACACCAAGTATGTGCTTTCGCTTCGCAGATACATTCCGGTTTCCAACAACAAGAAGACCGTGTTCGCGGTTCAGGGAGTGGGCGGCCGTGCATCGATCGGCGAAGGGTTCGTGCCGGTCTACGACATGTTTTCCGTTGGCGGCAGCGACACGGTCCGCGGCTATCGCGAACGCGAATTCCTTGGGACGAAACTGCTCTACGGGAACTTCGAGCTTCGGCAGAACATCGCGAAGAACTTCGACGTGGTCGGATTCTACGATATCGGCAGTGCCTGGGGCCTCGATTACAACCAGCTTTCCAAGGATTTCGACGCGAAGGCGGGCTATGGCATTGGTATCCGCCTCCAGACGCCGCTCGGTCCCGTTGCCGTCGATTATGGTAAAGCCACGGATCGCGACGAGGGCCGCACCTACTTCAACTTCGGCAGTTCCTTCTGACATCCAGAATTCAATCAATACATAAGGAGATCCCTCCCCCATGAAGAAGACATTCCTGCACCTCGGACTGGCGGCCGCCCTGCTGGCTCTGCCTTCGGCTTGTGCTGCATTCAGCTTCGGTTACGTCGATGCCGGCAAGCTGTTCGCGAAATACTCCGAGACCCAGAAGACCAAGACCTTCCTCGAAAGCGAGAAGGCCAAGCTCCAGAGAGATCTGGACACACGCAAGAAGCAGGTTTCCGACCTCGACGCGAAGTATGTCGAGATCGCCAAGAAAATGCAGGATCTGCGCGATGCCAAGAAGGAAGCCGAGGCCAAGGCGCTCGAGCCGCAGCTCCGCGCCCAGCGCGAAGCGCTCGCCAACGCCAATTCCGAACTTCAGAAGTTTTTCGAAGAGTCGCAGAAGCGGCTCTACGAGCTCGAGGAAGAGAAGATGGGCGGTCTCTCGAAGACGCTCGATGACAAGGTCGATGCCGTGATCTCCCGCATCGCCAAGTCCAAGAACCTCGAAGCCGTCTTCGAAAAGCGCTTCTGCTACTTCGGCGGTGTCGACATCACCGACGATGTTCTGGCAGCATTGAACGGCGGCGCCGCTCCTGCTGCTGCTCCCGCAGCCGCCCCGGCCGCGAAGAAGGGCAAGTGATCTGATCTCCCTGGCGCCCGCGCCGACCGATGGCGCGGGCGCTTTCTCGCACAAGAGACAGAAGGATTGGCACGCATGACGCACCCGCATTCCGACCCCGGAAACAGGTATGCTGCCGGGAAGCCTATTTCCCTGGCCGAGCTTGCGGCGCTCCTTGGCGGCCGCCTCGAAGGCATTGCGCCGGGTCCTGTCATCGCCGGAATCGCGGCTCTCGCCGATGCAGCCTCCACCGATATCACCTTCCTCTCCGACGCGAAAAACTACGCAAAACATCTCGATCAGCTGAAAGCGACCCGTGCGGCGGCCGTCATCGCCCCGGAAAAGGCCGGCGAACTCCCTCTGCCGTCGATCAGGTTCTCGAACGCCTACGAAGGCTTCCTCGGGGCCCTCCGATACTTTCATCCCGAAACCAGACCGAAGCCGGGCATTCATCCGACGGCGTTCGTCGATGAATCCGCCGATGTCCATCCCATGGCGATCATCGGGCCAATGGCGTTCATCGATGCCGATGCCATCGTCGAAGCGGGAGCCTGGATAGGCGCCCAGGCGCATGTTGGGCGCAACGCGTCCGTCGGTGCCGATGCGAGACTGCATCCAGGCGCGAAGCTCCTCCAGGGCTGTCGGGTTGGCCCCCGAAGCATCATTCATGCCGGAGCCGTCATTGGAAGCGACGGGTTTGGCTACCTCTCGACGGCCGAAGGGCACGCGAAGATCCCGCAGGTTGGCAATGTCGAGATCGGTACCGACGTCGAGATCGGCGCGAACGTCACCATCGATCGCGCCACGATGGGCAGCACCCGCGTGGGCGACGGCACCAAGATCGACAATCTGGTCCACCTCGCGCACAACGTGGTCGTCGGAAAACACTGCATCATCGTCGCTCAGGTCGGCATCTCGGGCAGCACCGTTCTCGAAGACCGCGTGACCCTCGCCGGCCAGTCGGGAACGGTCGGCCACGTCACCGTCGGCCGTGGCAGCACGATCGCTGCCCGGGGCGTCGTCACGCAGGATGTGCCGCCGAACAGCATGATGTCAGGCTTCCCCCTCAAGCCGCACATGGAGGAAAAACGCGTCATGGCGGCCGTCCGCAAACTGCCCGAGCTCATGAAGACGGTCCGGGAGATCCAGACCAGGCTCGGCGTCGAAGCAACAGAGGAAAAGGAATGAGGCGAACCGGTACTTTTCAGCTCCTGACGATTGTTGTTCTCCTGCTCACCCTCTCGACCGGCATCCTGGAAGCGGCTGGAAGCCCGCGTCTGCGGTATCTTGGCTCGTCGAACATCTCGCTGCCGACGGCATACATGATGGGGGAAACCTCTTACATCAACGATGCCGGGCATGACATGGTCATCTACACGCAGAAGGCCCAGGGAAAACTCATGGAGCTTTCCCTGCTGCGTCACCTGAACGATGCCGAGTCCGGGAAAAACGTCATCAATTTCAAACTGAATATCCTCGAGGAAGATCGGCTGATCCCCAACATCGCGTGGGGCGTCGGCGACGCCGGGATGACTCTCGGCTCGCGCGTCTTCTACTTTGCCGGCTCGAAGACCTTCGAGGCATTTGCCGCGACTGTGCATGGCGGCTTCATCAAGGATCCTGTCACGACCGAAAAGAAAACCTTCGTTGGTTTCGAAAAGACGATCCTGCCTCTCGTCATCATCGCGGGAGAACGCATGGATGGACAGACCTCGTATGGGATCAAGATGCGCCCGTATCCTGGCGTCAGCCTCGAATATGCCCGCCGTGACGACGAGAATGGTGGCGAAGATGCATTATATAAGCTTCAATATATTAAATCCTTCTGACGGAAGCCGATGACACATCCGCCCGAACAACGCACGATCCGCAACCAGGTCACTCTCTCCGGCGTCGGTCTGCACACCGGAAAGCCGGTCACTCTCACGTTCAAGCCGGCAGAGCCGGACGCTGGAATCTCCTTCCGGCGGATGGATCTTCCCGATGCGCCCCTCGTTCCGGCCAATGCGGCGCATGTGAAGGAAGTGCTGCGCGGCACGACGATTCGGGGTGAGGGCAACGCCGTTATCCATACCGTCGAGCATGTCATGTCTGCCCTGTACGGTATGGGTGTCGACAATGCGGTCGTCGAGGTCGACAGCGCCGAGCCGCCGGTTCTCGACGGGAGCGCGCTGCGGTTTGCCGAGGCGCTTCGCGATGCCGGGATCGTCGGCCAGGGTGTTCCCGCGCTGGTCTGCGATGTGCGAGAGATCTGCGCATTTTCGGAAGGCGACAAGAGCATCGTGTTTCTTCCGTCCGACCGATTCGAGATCACGTTCCGCCTTTCATACAAGGACAACATCATCCCGCCGCAGTCCGTCCATCTCGTCGTCGACGAGTCGACGTTCATCGAGCGAATCGGTCGGGCCCGGACCTACGGCTTCGAATACGAGTTCGACATGCTGAAGGAAAAGCGGCTCGCTTTGGGTGGAAGTCTCGAAAATGCCGTGGTTGTGAATCGTGATGGCTCGATCATGAACCCCGAGGGGCTCAGAGATCCCCAGGAGTTCGCGCTTCACAAAATTCTGGATCTGATCGGCGATCTGGCCTTGACCGGACGCCGCATGAAAGGGCATATCATCGCCTGCCGTACCGGCCATGCCTGGAATGTGAAACTGGCACAACGGCTGTGCGCGGTGTATCATCAGCAGAAGGAAAGGAATCACGCCCCTATGATGACGATCGAAGAAATCAAGCAGATTTTGCCGCATCGATATCCGTTCCTGCTCGTCGACAGGATGCTGTCGATCGAACCCGGTGTCTCCGCGGTCGGCTACAAGAATGTCACGGCCAATGAAGAGTTCTTCAATGGACATTTCCCCCAACGGCCCGTCATGCCCGGCGTTCTCATCGTCGAGGCGATGGCGCAGGTCGCCGGCGTTCTTTTCCTGTCGCAGCCGGAGCACAAGGGCAAGATTCCCTTCTTCTGCGGCATCGACGGGGCTCGGTTCCGGAAACCGGTCGTGCCTGGCGACAGGCTCGAAATGCATGTGAAGGTTCTGAAGGTTCGCGGTGCGACCGGCAAGGTGCAGGTCGAGGCGAAAGTCGACGGCGAAACGGTCGCCGACGGCGAACTCATGTTCACGATCGTCTGATCGTCAAACCAGCGAGAAAAGGGTAACGCATCATGAGCATACATCCCACCGCCATTATCGCGCCGGGAGCGAAGATCCATCCGACGGTCGAGGTGGGGCCGTATACGGTCATCGGGCCGAACGTCGAAATCGGCGAGAAGACCGTCGTCGGGCCGAATTCCCATATCGAAGGCTATACGACGATCGGCAGTGAGAACCTGATTTCCCCGTTCGTATCCATCGGCTGCCCCCCCCAGGACAGAAAGTTCAGCGGGGAGAAATCCTTCGTGAAAATCGGGAACGGGAACCATTTCCGCGAGTTCGTCACCGTTCACATGGCCGAAGGCGCCGGCAACGAGACCGTCATCGGCGACAAGAATCTGTTCATGGCATACGTTCATGTCGCCCACAACTGCCGGGTCGGCAGCAACGTCACCCTGGCCAACTGCGTCACGCTCGCCGGCCATGTCCACGTCGGCGACAAGGCGACGCTGGGCGGTTTCACGGGCATCCACCAGTTCTGCAAGATCGGCGGCTTCGTGATGATCGGCGGCATGAGCAAGATCGTCAAGGACGTTCCGCCGTTCATCAAGATCGACGGCAATCCCGCCCGCGTCATCGGCCTGAATACCGTCGGGCTGCGCCGCAATGGCGTGCCGCGCGAGTCGCTCGAGGCCATCCGGGCCGTGTTCAAGATGTTCTTCCGCTCCCAGCTCAACGTCACCCAGGCGAAAGAAAAGCTGGCCGCGATGCCGGAAGCGAATGATCCCTATATCCGCCAGTTCATCGAGTTCCTCGGCACGAGCAACAGGGGAATCTACAAGCGAACTCGCGAGACACCCTCGGAGCGCGAAGCTTCCGAATAATCTCGATCGAAAACAGCGAAGGCGCAGTCAGTGGACTGCGCTTTCGCTGTTTTCGGCGTCACGAAGACCTGTCATTCGCCTTCTCGATGAAGTAGAGTGAGAAGATGGTCATCTGAGGGAGTTTCCGAATGTTGCAACGTCTGTCTTTCTGGCTGAAAGCGGCCGTCGAGGCCTTCCTTCCGTTTTCCTGCCATGTGTGCCGCGTCCGAACGCCTCCGGGAACCATCCTCTGCGACGATTGCCGCCGGCGCATCGCGGCATCCATGCACGAACCGGCGATCGTCGAAGATGTCGCCTGCAGATGCCCGGTCATGACGTTCGGCGCATACGTCCCTCCATTGTCGGCGGCCGTGAAGGTCGTGAAATACAAACCATCGACCCGTCTCCTCACCGCCCTCTCCGGTGAGATCGCCCGTGTCGCGGCCCTGATGCCTGCGGCGGACCGGCCCGACATTCTCATCCCTGTTCCGCTTCACCCGAGCCGGGAGGCGAAGCGCGGCTTCAACCAGGCACGCCTGCTTGCCGAAATCCTGGCGGAATCCTGGAAGGCAGCCGTCTCGCCGGCGATCGTCCGGATCCGCAATACGAAGCCGCAGGCCGAGTGCGACGAAACGCTCCGGGCGACGAACCCGGCCGGCGCGTTCACTCTCGCTGAAAGCCTCATTCCATCAGCCTTCGCAGGAAAGCGGCTTGCCGTCATCGACGACGTCGCGACGACGGGGGCGACCCTCGACGCTTGTGCGGCAGCCGTGGAACGACTGCGGCCGGCATCCCTCCGGGCCGTCGTCTGGGCGCATTCCTACAGGCAGAGCGGTTGACTTTGCGGTGCGATCGGCCTAGAATGGAAAAAATGTTCATCGTACGTACTAACAGTACCGGCAGTTCGAGCCGATATCCGGTAATGGAGGCTTCCCCCGCGCAACCAGACCAAACACCAGGGGGAGACGTCTCGGGGAGTTCAGGAGGGAACCATGAAGGTCTCCAGGAATGACATTCAGAAGATCTATCAGGAGCAGGTCAAAAAGGCCAAGACCGAACAGTCGGGCGACGCCTTCGGGAAGATCCTGAAGGAAACGACCGGCGGGGCCGAGGCTCCGAAGAAGACCTTTCATCCGCCCAGCGGAGTGAATGTCAATCAGCCGATCAGTACCGGCAAACCGGTGGCGGAAGCCGATCCGGTCAAAACGCTCGAGTTCGCGGCCGAAGTCGTCGCAGGTCAGCCCGAAATCAGGGAAGAAAAGCTGACCCGCATCAAGGCTCTCTTCGACAAAGGCCAGTACAACATCTCACCGGAACAAGTCGCCGAAAAGCTTCTTTCGAGTGCTGAAGGCCGCCTGGCGCTCTTCACGTCCTGGGAAGGCTGACGCGCGATTTGAGCGGGCAGGGAACGAACCTCAAGCAGATCCTGAGCGAGGAGCTGGAGATCTATCGCCGGCTCCTCGAGCTGTCTGAGCGCAAGAAAAAGCTGCTGCTCGAGAAATTTTCGACCGACCTCATCGACATCGTGAGCGAGGAAGAAAAACTCTCGGCGCGCCTTTCCGAACTCGGATCGGCGAGAGCCGACTGCCTGACGGCGATTGCCGGCCAGGCCACCGTCAAGCTCGAAGAGGTTCTCGATCTCATCGATGACGCGAATCTCAAATCCGACCTCTGGATGCTGGGAACCCAGCTGAAGGAAACGCTTGAAAAGATCCGCGCCATCAACGAGGAAAACCAGCGCCTGCTCGAACAGGCCCTCGAACTGACGCAGTACACCCTGAAACTTATCACCGCTCCGCCGAAGGAAGTCACCTACCGTCCGCCTGGCCAGCAGGGAACATCGCTGCCGCAGCGGCCGTCGGTCCTGATCGACCGGAAAGCATAACACCCCCTACAATTTCATCTGCGACAGGCACTCTGGAGGTAAAAACTCCGGAGTGCCTGTTTCGTTTTGCGCGTCTCGATGATTTTTCGCTCAACTCACGAACCTTATGAGCCGATAGTGATTATAGGGGAAATTAGGCGATTCCCCTCCGTGGCCGTTTTGAACAGAAAATCGACGGCATGGACAGCCATAAGGAGGCGCCATGAGGGCCACATTTTTCGGCATCGAGATCGGCAAGCGTGGAATTCTGACCCAGCGCTCGGCGATGGAAGTGACCTCGCACAACATCGCCAATGCCAATACCGAAGGCTACGCGCGCCAGCGGGCGGTGCTCGCCGCCACGGACCCGTGGTCGATTCCCAGTTTCATTTCGCAGACCTGCGCCCAGCAGGTCGGAACCGGCGTCGATGTCGTGAAGATCGAGAGCCTGCGCGATGCCTTCGTGGACGAGAAGATCATCCGTCAGAATTCGATTCTCCAGGAGAAAACGACGGCGGACGACCTGATGAAGGAAGTCGAAGCGATCCTCAACGAACCGAACGACATGACCCTCCGCAGCCAGATGGACAAGTTCTGGTCGGCATGGGAAGAGCTTTCGCTGAACCCTTCCAGCATCGAACTGCGCCAGAATCTGGTCGAACAGAGCCAGACCCTCATCGAGCAGTTCAAGGAAATCGATACCAATCTGAATGTCCTCCAGGGCGTCGTTGACCACGCGACCGACGGGAGCATCAGCGACCAGCTCGAAGACGCCGTGAAGCAGGTGAACAGCCTCTCCGCGCGGATCGCCGAGCTGAATGTCACGATCGAGCAGATGGAAGTGGCCAACTCCAACGCGAACGATCTGCGCGACAAGCGCCAGCTGCTCGTCGAGGAGATGTCGAAGCTTATCTCTGTCGACACCACCTGGGACTCCGCCGGGCATCTCACCCTGCGGTCTGGAAACCAGCTGCTGGTCGAGCATTCGTTTGCCCACGACCTGTACGTCGTTTCCAAGGACAAGTCGCTGCCGACGACGGTGAGCGGAAGCCCCGAGTATCCCCAGATGTCCGACAGGCCCGACATCGCCGAGGCGGTGTTCAATCACTCGGGCGCGACCGGTCACATCACGCTGGACGTGGTGCAGACGGCCCAGGCGCACCAAGTCTACTCGTTCCTCTCGTATAACCCGCTGACCGGGCCGCTTTCCAACTTCGGCGTCTCGAGCGGAACGTTCTCGGTCAACGGTCGTACCTTCTATCTCGACGCCGGAAAAACGTCGATCAAGGACCTCGCCGCGATGATCGACGAGGGGAATGTCGAGATCGACGCGAAGCTGAACGAATCCGGCCAGCTCTGGATGACCTCGACCCTGACGGGCACCGAGCACGAGATGACGTTCGCCGACGGAACGAGCAACCTGATGACGGTGCTCAATCTGCAGCAGAACCAGGGCGCGCGCGATGCGATCTTCAACTACAACGGCAATCAGTTCGTGCGGCAGGGAAACGTCGTCACCGACGCCGTTCCCGGGGTGACCCTCATGCTGAAGGCCCACGGCGTCGCCAATCTCGACCTCCACCCGACGGTCACCGGCGGCAAGATCAACGCTCTTCTCGAACTGCGCGACAACAACATCCAGACCTATCGCGACAAGTTCAACGAGATGGCTTACCGGCTCATTTCCGAGGTCAACGAGGTCCATCGCAAGGGATTCGGCCTCGATGGCGAAACCGGAAGGAATTTCTTCACGGCCGTTTCGACGGATGACCCGAGCCTTCCCTACAAGAACGTCATCGCCGGCCTGTCTCTTGAAGATTATATCGTTAGCAATACAAATACGATCGCCGCCGCCCAGGGGACGCTCGAAAACCCGACCGATAAACTGCCGACGTTCAACGGCGTGGGCGACGGCGGAAACGCCACCCTCATCGCGCAGATCAAACAGAAGGATTTCTTCAACGAGGGAAAGGCGAACTTCGACGACTTCTACAGCACGATCATCACTCAGGTCGCCACGCACAGCCAACGGTACGAAACGCAGAAAACCACGTCGCAGGATCTGATGACCCAGTTGCAATCGAAGCGAGATGAGATCTCCGGGGTGTCGCTGGACGAGGAACTGACGAACCTGATCAAGTTCCAGCACGCATACAACGCCGCCTCGCGGGTCATCACGACCGTCGACCAGATGCTGGACAAGATCATCAATGGGATGCTCCCGTAATAATTTGATTAATATATAAAATATGTATGTGTTGTCACTGAAGGAGGCGATTCCATGAGGGTTTCCAATCAATGGGTTGCGAACTCTTTTCTGACGGTTCTCAACAAGAACCATACGGCTCTGGGCAAACTCCAGGTGCAGATCAGCTCCGGCAAACAATACAGTCTCGCCTCGGAAAACCCCGTCAGTAACGCTCTTTCCATGGCTTACAAGACGCAGATATCCGAAACCAGCCAATACAAGAAGAACATCTCCACCACCACGACCTGGCTGAACAGCGCGGACTCGGCCCTGACGACCCTCGAAACAGTCCTCCAGCGCGCCCGCGAACTGGCTGTCCGGGGGGCGAACGATACCCTCGTGCAGGCCGATCGCGACGCCATAGCTGCCGAAATAAATGAACTGATCAAGAATGTGGCCGATATCGCGAACACGAACGTGAACGGCGAATACATCTTTTCCGGCCACGACGTCAAAACACAGACGATCAACCTCGTCGGCGGCAAGACGGCCGGCGCGATGAACGATATCATCACGTTCTCGACCGGCCAGTTGCGCCAGGACATCAATATCGGGAACAATATCGACGTCTCCTACGGCGGCGACTCGAAGAAACTGACCGGAGAGATCGACCGCCACGTGCTTGCCACGCGCAATGTGACGGGCACCGAACTGTTCTTCCGGAGCGGAACGATCAGCCCCCAGCCGACGTTCGGCACCGAACTGCCGACGCTCAACGGCATGATGCCCCTTTCCGTGCTGAACGATGGCAACGGCGTCCAGGCCGGTGTCATTCTCGTCAAGGACTCCAACGGCATCGAGCGAAAGATCGATCTCACCCATGTGAACCGTCTCGAGGACGTTCTGTATCTCATCGGGCAGAACGGCTCGTTCGAGGCGGGAATCGAGGAAGTGCCTTCCGATACGGCCGCGGCCCTCGGGATCCACAAGAATGGGGCTACGGGAAATCTGATCCTGGGCCTGTCCGATCCTGCGATGCTCGATCGTGATACACCGCTTTCCAATCTGAACTCGGGGTTGGGCGTTCCACAGGGATTTCTCAGCATCAACACGCGCGATGGCAGGAACCTGCGTGTCGATCTTTCCGGCGCCGCGACCGTCGGAAATGTCATCGATGCGATCAACGCGGCCGACGGCGGCAACTCGATCAGTGCCGCCTATGATTTCATCGGCAAGCGCCTGCAGATCGTCGACAACACGCAGGGAACGAACGAGTTCTCGATCGAGTCGAAGCGGACCCAGTTGTATATCAAGGATCTTCCCTCGCATACAGCGGCGGATTTGAACATCCTGCGAAACGTCGGAAGCGGGAGCCAGATCGTCCAGAACTACGATCCGGCCGTCGAGAACGAAAATACCCTTCTGAGCACGCTCAATGGGGGAAAAGGCTTCGAGACGGGATATCTCGATATCACCGGCCATGACGGCACGACCACTCGGGTCGATCTGACCGCCGCCGCCACGATCCGTGACGTCATCGATGCGATCAACACCCAGACCGGCGGTGCGCAGACGGCTCTCCTCGACCCGACCTCGAAACGCCTCGTCATCAACGACACGACGGTGGGGACGGGTGACTTCAAAATCGAGGAAGTGAACGGTGCCCAGCCTGTCTCCGTGCGCGACATGACGACCGTCGCGGCCAATCTCGGCCTACTTCAGCATTCCACCAACGGCACGATCATCGGCTCGGTGCTCGCGCCCGGTGGCCTGACCCCGGCCTCGCAGCTTTCCACGCTGACTCCGCCGCCTGAGATCGGAACGATCGTCATCCGCGGGGGCGATGGGGTGCCGACCTCGATTGATCTCACGCAAGCCTCGACCATCCAGGACGTGCTCGATCGAATCAACGCGACGGGAGCGTACAACGCCGTCTGGGATTCGACCTACAATCGGTTCGAAGTCGCCGATGTATCCGGCGCCGACGGCGACAAGGGCTTCACGATCGAGGAACGTACGAACACGGCGCGCGACCTGGGCTTCCTCGAGGGTGCCATGAATCACACCACGAGCACCTTGACGGGTACGCCGATCACTTCGAAAGCCCTTCCGACCCTGCTCGGCTCCGTCGATCTCAACCCGGCGGTCGACGAGACCACCGAGCTTTCCGCGCTCAACTCTGGCCGGACACTGAACAAGGGGGCGAATCTCGGCGTCATCCGCATCACCGACAAGGCGGGCAACTTCCGGGCGATCGACCTGCGCGGGGCGAAAACGATCAAGGACGTGCTCGACAAGATCAACGATCGCACGAACGGTATCGGCGTCGAGGCCCGCATCAACGCCAATCGGAACGGCATCGACATCGTCGACAAGACCGGCGGCTCGGGCTGGCTCGAAGTCATCGACATCGGCTCTTCCGCGGCAGCCGACCTGGGGATTTTCGGAAAGACGATCGAAACGCAGATTCGAGGCACCGACATCGATCCGGCGGTGACCGCATCGACGAAGATCGACCTGCTGCGCGTCAACGAAGGCGGTGTGCCTCTCGGCAAGGTCTACGTGCAGAGCGGCGATTATTCGGGAACGATCGATCTGACCGGCGTGAAGACCGTCGGCGAGCTGATGGAGAAGCTTTCGACGACGGATTCGAATTTCAATATGGCCGCGTGGGTCGATTCCGACGGGAAACGCTTGAACATCACCAACACGAAGGGCCAGGCCTATATCAAGGTGCGCGATCTCGGCGAGACGGCCACGGCCTCGTCGCTTGGGCTGGGAGGCTCCCGGAGCATCTTCGAGACCCTCGTGGATCTTCGCGACAACCTGTACCGGAACGATTCGAAGGCGATTTCCGAAGAGAGCATCAAGGTCATTCAGGAGGATATCGAGCGGGTGCTCAAGGTGCATGCCGAGGTCGGCAGTCGCATCAACCGGCTCGATTACGCGAAGGAAAAAGCCGAAACGATCAACTTGAATCTAAGCAAAATGCTCTCGGAGGTCGAAGATATAGATATGACGGAAGCCATCACCCGGATGACCCAGTACGAAACTGCCTTCCAGGCTGCCCTGCAGACCGGGGCCAAGCTTCTCCAGACCACGCTCATGGATTTTCTGAGTTAAGGGGGGCACGGATCAGTCGCGATGAAGATTGCCACCGCACGATTTGGCGAGATTGAGGTCATTCCGGAAGAAATCATCGAGTTTGCCGAGGGCCTGCTCGGCTTTGAGGACGCACACCGGTTTGTCATTCTCAATCCTCAGGACGGAAGCCCCTTCAGATGGCTCCAGTGTGTCGATAACGGCGATCTGGCCTTCGTCATCATCGAACCCCTGAACTTCATGTTCGAGTACGATCTCAGCATTTCGGACAGCGACGCCGACTTTTTAGGTCTCAAGGTCGCCGAGGATGCCGTTCTCTATGCGATCGTCACGATTCCGGAGAATCCCTCCGACATGACCGCGAACCTGCAGGGGCCGATCGTCATCAACGCGAAGACGCGCAAGGGCCGGCAGGTCATTTCCACCAACAGTCGTCATTCGGTTCGGACGCGCATTCTCGACGAGATGAAGCACCGCGCCGAGGAGATCCGCAAGGTCACCAACTCTCTCGATTCCTCCGAAAAAAAGGGGGGAGAGGGCTGATGCTCGTATTGACGCGGAAGATCAACGAGAAAATAATTATAGGTGATGATATAGAAATAGTCCTGGTCGACATCGGAAAGGACCAGGTCAAGATCGGCATCAACGCGCCGAAAACCGTGAAGGTCCATCGCTGGGAAGTCTACGAGGAAATTCAGCGCGAGAACCGCGAGGCGGCCAAGATCAAGTCGCTCGACGCGCTCAAGAACCTCCCTCTCGACATCATGAAAAATTTCGGTAAGAAATCGAAATGATGTATTTTCGCATGAAAAACGGAGAAAATTAAAGATCGAGAGTGAATAATAAGGAAATTCGTCTGATTCCGACCTCATGAAAGAGATCGGCGGAATCCGATGAAGATAATAGAGCAGGGGCAAAGGCTATTTCAGCCAAAATATAAAGGAGTCGCCCCTGACAGTATGGAGGCAACCATATGGCCCTGAGAATCAATACCAATGTTACCGCTCTGTCCGCCCACCGGAATCTTGCAGTCAACGACAGCGGCCTCTCGAAATCGATAGAGCGCCTCTCGTCGGGGCTGCGCATCAACCGTGCCGCAGACGATGCCGCGGGATTGACCATCTCGGAGAAGCTTCGCACCCAGGTGCGGGGCATTTCGCGGGCCATCATGAACGTTCAGGACGGCGTCAGCCTCATCCAGACGGCCGAAGGCGCGCTGAACGAGATCCAGGCCATGCTCCAGCGCATGCGCGAACTGGCCCTCCAGTCCAGCAACGATACCCTCACCAGCACCGACCGCCTGGAAATCCAGAAAGAAGTCCAGGAGCTGAAGAAGGATATCAATCGCATCTCGTATAATACCGAGTTCAATACGAGAAAACTGCTCGACGGAACGGGCACCGCCGTCATTTCCACGAGCGACCCCGACAACCTCGACGCCGTCGTGACCGACCAGGTCCTCACCTTCTCGGACTTTTCCGTGGTCGTGTATCCCCAGACGGTGAACGTCCCCGGTCAGGGCCAGGTCACCAAGTCCGGCACGGCGCAGCAGCAGCGGTCGAACATCTTCATGCGGACCGACGGTCAGATCGCTTCCGGCTCGACGACTCTCCAGTCGATCTCCAACTTCAGCGATAACGATGGCTATTTTATTCTCGATACGCCCCAGACGCTGTATGTCCAGGGTGACAACCACCTGAACTCGTTCGTCATCAGCAAGGACCTCACCCTGGACCAGTTGGCCGAACGCATGCAGGCCGCGATCACGAAGGATCAGCTCGGGAACGGCCTGAACTTCACCGGCTCCACGGTCGTTTTCAGCGGCGAAGGGGAAACGCAGGGCCAGTTGCTCGCCACTTCCGGCAAGAAGGGCCTCATTGGGCGCATCAACTTCACCGGGGAGCAGAATCTCATCTCGGCTCTCGGTTTCGGCGAAGTTGTCGCGCCGGAAGATCCCGTCTATTCGATCGCCGTCACCAACCTCGGGCTGCCGATCGGCGAACGGACGAGCAACACCACGAAGATCGCCGACAGTCGCGCCGTGGGTCTCATTCAGGGGATCGATCTCGTCTTCACCCCGCCCACCCAGGCATACGTGACCAGCCAGGCAGCAGTGCCCGCCATCAAGATCACCTCCGGTTTCACCTTCCAGATCCAGGATTCGACCGACATGGGCGCTGCGAATATCGTTTCCGTCTCGATCACGACGGGCACCTTCAGCATGGAACAGATCGCCTCGATCGTCGATACGTCGCTCTCGACCTCGACCGCAGCGACAACGGTGCGTGTCCGGCTGAACGATGCCTCCGCCCTCGAGTTCTATACCACCGACACCGGCTCGTCGGCATATATCAACATCGCGAACGCTCCAACCGGAAACGCCCTGGGAATCGCCGATGGCCGTTATTCAGGCACTGGTGGCACCGGAGCTTCGGCAACGGGAAGCAATCCTCCGCTTCTTGACTTCACATCCACGGCATCGGGTGGCATCGGCAGTGTCGCGTTCACCATCACCGATTTCCACACAACCGCGGTGTATACGGTCAAATTGACGGCGAACTTCACCGGTGGCGGCCTGAGTTCTCTCGTGCAGTCCATCAACAGCCAGCTTGCCGGGACCATGATCAGGGCTGAGGCAGACAATGGGCTCTTACGGCTCAAGTCCCTCGAGACCGGTTTCAATTCGAATTTCACGATCGGAGCCGTAACGGGAGACATCGCAACGAGCCTTTACATCGATTACCAAACGACATCGAACGGCGTGAACGGGATTGGAGCCGTTCAGGATTTCGCTTTCACTGAGAGCGCCGTCACCTATGGCTTCAACATTCCCGAATCCACCGCGACGGCGACAGCAGATCCATTACGGTTCTATATTGCCGATCTCGACGGAAACGGTATGACGATCTCCGTGGCGGCCGCGACTGCCGGAGCCTCGTTCCTGTCGATCGGGGATCTGGCGAATATGATCAACGCCCAGGCCAACGTGGACGGGGTCCAGGTTGCTGCGGAAGTCGAAACGGCGACACAGACCATCAGGCTGTTCTCGGCCATTCCCGGCAAAAATGGAGAAGTGACGCTTTCTGATCTTGGCGGAATGGCCGGCTCAGTTAACACCCTCCAGAGTGTTCTGGGAATTACCCCTCAGACGTATGCGAACGGCATTGGTGATTACTCCTACAAGGTGCATGTCAAAGACACGTCGATCAGCTTCCAGATCGGGGCAAACCAGGGTGAGACCGAGAAGGCGCACATCTGCCGCACGGATGTGGTGGCTCTCGGGATCATGGATCTCGACCTGACGACGATCCGCTCGTCCGAAAACGCGATCACCCTCGTCGACCAGGCGCTCCAGAAGATCTCTTCGGAACGCTCGAGGCTGGGTGCGATCGAGAACCGCATGTCCTATACCACGAACAGTCTCCGCGTTGCCCTCGAGAATATGTCTGCCGCGGACTCCCAGATTCGCGATCTCGACATGGCGGGCGAAGTCATCAACCTCACCAAGTATCAAATCCTGCAGCAGGCCAGCAACTCGATGCTCGCCCAGGCGAACGTCTCATCGCAGCGCGTTCTCGACCTGCTCAGATAAGGAGGCGTCCCGTGAAAAAGCGCATCGTGAAAACAACGCTTTCAGGCGATCGAGTTCTTCGGCCCGGCTATCTCGTGTTCCGATAAGCTCGAAGATATGACCAGACAAAAACCCGGTCTCTCCAGCGGAGAGCCGGGTTTTTTTGATGAAAGGGGCGATGTCCTGCTTGTTTCGTGAATGAAAGACCCTTGTGCAGTGAAAATAAAAGATAATAGGTCTAAATGATGCAAAAATGAAAGATATGCTTGATTAATTTGAAATAAGCTGATGATATTGCCAAATTTGCCGCAAATAAAACAGGCTGAATCGGACGATAAACATACTAGAGAAACGGAAAATTCTACCAACTCGATATGGAAGGGGGATGGTACAAGGGGCCAATAAGGGGGCAAGAAGAGAAAAACTGAGGTTTTTTTAATCTGAGGCAAGGAAGCCTCTGATAACGATTCAAGGAGGAATCGATATGTCTCTCAGCATCAATCAGAACATCCTGTCGCTCAAAACGCACACGCAGCTTTCGAACACATCCAGCCGGCTCGAAAAATCCATCGAGAAATTGAGTTCCGGCCTTCGCATCAACAGGGCTGCCGACGACGCCGCAGGACTCGCCATCAGTGAGAAGCTTCGCCGCCAGGTCAGGGGCCTGACCCGCGCAGTGCTGAACGCTCAGGACGGCGTTTCGATGATCCAGTCCGCAGAAGGCGCGTTGAGCGAAACCCAGAGCATTCTGCAGCGCATGCGCGAACTGGCCATCCAGTCGAGCAACGACACGCTCACCAGCAATGACCGTCTGGAAATCCAGAAGGAAGTCAACCAGCTCCGCGATGACATCAACCGCATCGCGAACAACACCGAGTTCAACACCAAAAAGCTGCTCGACGGCAGCCAGACCGCCCTGATCAGCTCGAGCTCCCAGTATGTCGACGGTATGGTCACCGGTGTCGGCGATGGCGGCGGCGATTTCGACGTCAGCATCACCCTCATGCAGGCCGGTATCAGCCAGATGCAGCGCTCCCAGATTTTCACCCTCAACGATGGTACCGGAGCGCTTGCCAAGGGCTCGACACAGCTGCAGAGCATCGCCCAGTTCTACGACTCGAACGGCGTGTTCGTCCTGGCTTCCGCTCTGGACCTCTCTCTCAGCGGCAACTCCAAGACGACCTCCGTCTCCGTCGACGGGCAGATGTCGCTCGACCGGCTTGCGGCCTCGATTCAGAACGCCATTATCGGTTCCTCGGGGCTCGGCATCGCGAACTCGAAGGTCGGCCTGGTCAATACTGCCCAGACAGGCGTTTCTGGTATCGGCGGCTATCTGCAGATGATTTCGGGCGCCATCGGTGACGCAGGCGATGTGGCCTTATCTGCCGACCAGGCGCTGATGTCGGCGCTCGGCCTGACAACGGTTCGCGCGTCGAAGAACAACCTCGTGGAACTCACCTCGCGGGACGCCTTCGGCAACGTCCGCCAGGTGCGCACGTCGGAAGAAAAGGCTTCCGGCCTGCTCGAGGGAGTCGATCTCCAGTTCAACTCACAGCCGGCACAGATTGCTGGCCTCGGTGGTCTCGAGACCGGTCTTCGGCTTGGAGGCGAAAGGATCACCATTTCCGGCGCTGGCTTTTACAGGAGAATCAATTTCGCCGCGGGCGACTGGACGATGGAAGGGCTGGCGCGAAATATCAATGCCCATCTTGACGGAACCGTTGGCACCGCCGCTTCCACTATCAGTGGCGTCAGGGCGATGGTCATTGACGGTCAGATTCGCATCATGTATGAGCCTACCGTTCCCGGTGGTGATTCGTCGTTCCAGATCACCGCTACCGCAGCGAACACCCTTGGCATTCTGGGCGGCTCCTACAGTGGTTTCGTTCAGGGCTCCAAGGATGCCACCAAGGCCGTATACGGTTTCAGCCAATTCGTCACGAACACTGCCCTGACGTCGCCTGCCGTGATTATATCCGTCAGTGACGGTGTTAACTCCCAAGAAATCGGAATCTCCGTCAACGACCAAATTAACGCCCCCGATATGCTCGAGTTCGAGGCGTGGAGAGCGGAACAGGAAATGCTCCTCGAGTTGGAGGACGTTCAGGTTCGCATCGACGCAGTGAACGGTAGTCTCGCTTTCACCTCGCTGCGCGTCGGGAAAGAAAACCTGGCCGCGGGTGGCTCGACTCCAAGTCAGGTGAGCATCAGGTTCGACCCGGATACCATGGGCTACGACAAAAAGTTTGGCCTTACGTTGAATGCCACGGCCGTCGGATCGGGGGACAAGAACTTCCGGATGCATGTGGTCGACAATACGCCGCAGTTCCAGATCGGCGCTGACGAAGGCCAGAACATGAAGATCGCGATCTCCGAGATGTCGGCGAAGGCTCTCGGTGTGGACAATCTCGATCTGACGAGCATCTCGGGTGCCCAGAAGAGCCTTTCCAAGCTGAACAAGGCGATCGACAAGGTTTCTTCCGAACGCTCGAAGCTTGGCGCCTTCCAGAACAGACTGGAATACTCGATCAACAATCTGAACACCACCAAGACCAACCTCAGCGCCGCCGAGTCGCGCATCAGAGATGCCGACATGGCGCTCGAAATGGTCGAGTTCACGCGCAACCAGATCGTCTCCCAGTCCGGGACGGCGATGATGGCCCAGGCGAACCTGATCCCGCAGAATATTCTCCAGCTCCTGAAGTAACGAATCCTGCCGGTTCGTGACTCCTGCAAGGTGATCGTCACAGCGCCGGGTGAAGGGCTCCTCCTTCCCCGGCCGTGACACCGGACGGTTCCAGTGTCCGGCCACCGCAGGCTCGCGAACGAGGCGGGATACAGCCCTTTCCGGATCTTTCGCGGATTCGCCCGCGAAGGCCCACCCCGAAGGGTCCGGTTTTCCCCGGTGCGATCGCACCAGGGCTGGAAGGAACTCCTTCCGGTCGCTCTTTGAGAAGGTTCAAACGAATCGGCTGATACTGCCCTCACGTGCGTATCAGCGGTTCCGAACAGGCAGGCACGCGATGTGCCGGTGTCGCGGACACGGAGGATGCGGCAACGGGCACAGGCGTACCTGGCGCCTGCCGGGGAAGCCCTCAGGCGCAAAAGGCACCACGAATCCACGTCGAAAGGAGGAACCGCCCCTGGACATGCCTGTTTGAAAAATTATATTTTATTAAATATACAATGATTCGGGTAGGGAGGCCTCAATAAACGATTCATGGAGGAATCACTATGTCACTTACCATCAACCAGAACATCCTATCCCTGAAAGCGCACTCGACCCTGGCCACGACATCGAGTCGGCTCGAAAAATCGATCGAGAAGCTCAGCTCGGGCCTGCGGATCAACAAAGCCGCGGATGACGCCGCGGGGCTGGCCATCAGCGAAAAGCTTCGTCGCCAGGTCAGAGGCCTGACGCGGGCAGCGCTGAATGCCCAAGACGGTGTCTCGATGATCCAGTCGGCGGAAGGCGCGATGAGCGAGATGCAGAGCATCCTGCAGCGTATGCGCGAACTGGCCATCCAGTCGAGCAACGACACGCTCACCAGCAACGACCGACTCGAGATCCAGAAGGAAGTGAACCAGCTCCGCGACGACATCAACCGGATCTCGAACAACACCGAGTTCAATACCAAGAAGCTTCTCGACGGCAGTCAGACCGCGCTGATCAGCGCGAGTTCGCACTCCGTCAATGGCATGGTGACCGGCGTCGGGAAGGGTGGCGGTGACTACGACGTCAGCATCACCCTCGTCCAGGCCGGCATCAGCCAGATGCAGCGTTCCCAGATCATGACGATGAAGGACTCCACGGGGGCGCTTGCCAAAGGCTCGACGCAGCTGCAGAGTATCGCCCAGTTCTACGACACCAACGGAGTCTTCGTCCTTGCTTCCGCCCAGAACCTCTCGTTGAGTGGCAACTCAAAGACGACCTCCATATCGGTCGATGGGCAGATGTCTCTCGACAGGCTCGCGGCGGCAATCCAGAATGCTCTGGTCGGGACCTCGGGTCTCGAGATCGCCAATTCGAAAGTGGGTGTCGTGAACAGCAGCCAGACCGGCGTATCCGGCATCGGCGGCTATCTCCAGATGGTTTCGGGCTCGATCGGCGATATCGGGAGCGTCGCGTTCTCCGGCGACCAGGCCCTGATGACCGCTCTCGGCCTCACCACCATTCGTGACGCGAAGAACAACCTCGTGGAGCTTTCCTCGAAGGATGCGTTTGGGAACATGACCCAGGTTCGCACTTCCGAAGACAGGGCTTCCGGACTCCTGGCTGGAGTAGATGTCCAGTTCTCGTCGCAGGCGGCCCAGGTTGCGGGACTCGGCGGCCTCGGGAACGGACTTACCATTTCAGCCGGCGGGCAGGCGTTCGATATTCAGATTGGGACGGTCACCAAGACGATCAGTGTTGCATCCGGCTTCTGGTCACTTGAGGGTATGGCCCGCACCATCAACAATCAGCTTACGACCACTGCAGGCAATACTGGATTGGTTGGTACGGTCGCGGTCGGAATTGCTTTCAGCGGGGCCTCAGCAATGATTATCGACGGGCAGATTCGCATCATGTATGAGCCCGTCACGCCCGGTGGTGACTCCTCGTTCAATATTCTCAATGCAAATGCAAATACGCTCGGACTCATGAACGGTTCATATAGCGGGTTCGTTCAGGGATCCAAAGACGCCACCAAGTCGGTGTTTGGGTTCAGCCGATATGCAAACGCGAGCGGCTCATTCACGATAAGCGTCAGCGACGGGGTGAACGACGAGGAACTGCTCGTTGGAATTGTCAGCAGTGTCTCGGCAGCCGACATGATGAATTTCGCCAATTGGCAGCAGAGCGTGAACGACACGTTGAAAGCAGCGAACGTGGCCGTTCGGGTCGACGCGGTGAATGGGGGTGTTGCCTTCACGTCGCTTCGGGTCGGAAGAGAGAATCCAACGACGGGTGGTTCCACCCTCAGCCAGGTCATGGTGAACTTTGGGATTTCCGGAGCGGCCACTGCCGGCTTGGACAAGCTCTTCGGATTCTCGCAACAGGCGATGG
>JAGOCE010000365.1 GCA_017998915.1 Candidatus Ozemibacteraceae bacterium | reverse complement strand
CTACTGCGGCTCGATCCTCGCCACGGCCGCCCTGGGCGCCTCGGCGTTCGGCATGGGCCAGTATGCGAATCTGCAGCTGAACGCGATCCTGCTTCCGATGGCCATTTCCGGCGTCGGCATCTTCGCTTCGCTGATCGGCGTTTACTTCGTGAAGACCCACGAGGACGCGACCCAGAAAGACCTGCTCGGTTCACTCGGCTGGGGCATCAACATCGCCGCCGTCCTGACCGGCATCGCGGCCGGCGTGCTCACATACGTCATGCTGCCCGGCCATTTCAACATGTTCGGTTCGATCCTCGCCGGCCTGATCTCCGGCATCATCATCGGCTGGGCGACCGAGTATTACACCGCCAGCGATTACGAGCCGACCCAGGAAGTCGCGGGTCAGTCGACCACCGGTCCGGCCACCGTCATCATCGCGGGCATGGCCAACGGCATGATGTCGACCGGCATCCCGGTCATCACCGTCGGCGTCGCGGTCCTGTTCGCCTACGGCTTCGCGGGCGGCTTCGAAAACTCCGCCATGGGCCTCTACGGCATCGGCATCGGCGCGGTCGGCATGCTCGCCACCCTGGGCATCACGCTCGCCACCGACGCCTACGGCCCGATCGCCGACAACGCCGGCGGCAATGCCGAGATGTGCCACATGAATCCCGAAGTGCGCAAGCGCACCGACGCCCTCGACTCGCTCGGCAACACGACTGCCGCGACGGGCAAGGGCTACGCGATCGGTTCCGCCGCTCTCACCGCGATGGCCCTGCTGGGCGCCTACGTCGAAGAGCTGCGCGTCGGCCTGATGCGCATGGCCAACACGTCGGGCGAGCTGATCGACAAGTTCATCTTCGTCGAAAAGAAGCCGGTTCCCGTGCAGTTCGCCACCATGCATGACTTCATGACCTTCTACGACGTGAACCTGATGAATCCGCAGGTGCTCGTCGGCGTGTTCCTGGGCTCGATGCTCGTCTTCGTGTTCTGCGCGATGACGATGAAGGCTGTCGGCCGCGCCGCGCACAGCATGGTCGAGGAAGTCCGCCGCCAGTTCAAGGAAATCCCCGGCCTGCTGAAGGGTGAAGCCGGGGCCAAGGCCGACTACGCCTCCTGCGTCGCGATCTCGACCCAGGGTGCCCAGAAGGAAATGATCACCCCCAGCCTCATGGCGATCATCGTCCCGATCCTCGTCGGCCTGCTCCTCGGGCCGAGCGGCATCATGGGCCTGCTGATCGGTGGCCTCTCGACCGGTTTCACCGTCGCCGTCATGATGGCGAACGCCGGCGGCAGCTGGGACAACGCGAAGAAATACGTTGAGTCCGGCCAGTTCGGCGGCAAGGGTTCCGACTGCCACAAGGCGACCGTCGTCGGCGACACCGTCGGCGATCCCTTCAAGGACACGTCGGGTCCGTCGCTCAACATCCTCATCAAGCTCATGAGCATGGTGGCCGTCGTCGTGGCCGGCCTCACGGTCAGCTACTCGCCGAAGATCCAGTATGTGCTCGGCTTCAATCCGACCGAGCACCGCTACAAGGAAGAAGCCAGCATCGCCGTGAAGGAAGGCACGCTCAAGCTGCCCGACCCGAAGACCGGCGGTATCGCTTCCGGCACCATGGGGATGCTCGACGAGGACGATCCCCTGATGGGCTCCGATGACACGATCCTGGCCGAAGACGAGGAAGGCCTGCTCGGTGACGATCTCGCCACCGACACCGTTCTCCAGGAACCCGCCGCGGCCCCGGCAGTCCCCGCTCCGGCGACTCCGGCTCCGGCAGCGACGCCCGCTCCGGCCACCCCGGCCCCGGCGGACAGCGGATTCGGCGGTTTCGACGAGCCCGCCAAGCCGGCCGCACCGGCTGCCGATGCTCAGCCCGCTCCCGCGGCCCAGCCGGCTCCGGCCGCTGAGTCCGCCGCTCCCGCTGCAACTCCCGCGCCGGCAGCGACTCCGGCCCCCGCCGCGACTCCTGCTCCGGCTGCCGGTGGCTCGACCGCTTCCCCGGCTGCCGCCGGCGGATTCGGCGACCTGTAAGCGTTCCCGAAACGCCCCTTCCGAAAGGAAGGGGCGTTTTTTTCTCGCATGTGGGATTCGTTCTGAGAAGCAAGGAGTGTCGTCGCGTATGGAACGGTGGGATCTGATCGTCGCGGGGGCGGGACCGGCGGGCATGATGGCGGCCATCATCGCGGCCAGGCGGGGAGCGCGGGTGCTGGTGATCGAACGGCTTCCCCACCCCGGCGCCAAACTGCGGGCATCGGGCGGCGGAAGGTGCAATGTCACCAACACCCTCGACACGGCCGAATTCATCGGCCGGTTCGGCCGGGAGGGACGGTTCATGCAGCCCGCCCTCGAGGCATTCGACCACCGCGCCCTCACTGCTTTTCTCGCGGGAATCGGCGTGCAGACGCATGCGCCGGACGGGTTCCGGGTGTTTCCGGTCACGCACGACGCCACGACCATCACCTCGGCACTCGAGGCCGAACTGGCGAGGCTCGGCGTCGAGGTCGCGACAGGGCGACGGGCGAAGAGTCTGCGTTTCGCACATGGCTGCGTCGAGGGCATGGAAACCCCGGACCAATTTTATTCGTCAAATTATATAATAATCGCAACAGGAGGCATGGGATATCCGTCGCTCGGCGGCTCGGGCGACGGATACGGGTTCGCCCGCTCAGCTGGCCACACCGTCACGGATCTGTTTCCCGCCATGCTGCCGCTCAAAACGAAAGAAACCTGGGTGAAAAACTGCCGGGCCGACACGATCGGCAAGGCGGAGCTGCGCATCGATCTCCCGAAGGCGAAGCACGTGCGTGCCGTCGGCGATCTGATTTTCACGAACGAGGGCATCCGCGGGCCCGTCGTCCTGGATCTCGCCCGCGAGATCACGCCGCTGCTCGTGCGTCACGGCGAGGTTCCTCTTCTCGTGAATCTCACGAAAGGCAGAAACGAAGAGGAGATCCGGGCTCATCTCCGGAAATATACACCTCTATACACACAGCAGGGCATCGGAGAGCTCGTCGCGACACTCGTTCCCGCACCTCTCTCCCGGGAACTCTGTCTTCTCGCAGGTGCCGATCCCCTCCTCGCGCCGGGTCGGGTCCCTGCCCAGCTTCGCGACCGACTCATCAAGCTGCTTACCTGGACGCCGCTGACCGTGACGGGCCACGGAGGCTTCGAACAGGCGATGACGACGCGCGGCGGCATTTCCCTGAGGGAGATCCGGCCTGAGACCCTCGAAAGCCGGCTCGTGAAAGGCCTCTTTTTCTGCGGCGAGGTGTTGAATCTCGACGGCCCCTGCGGGGGGTTCAACCTCCAGTGGGCCTTTGCCAGCGGGTTCCTAGCCGGACATCTCGGGGGACCCGCCTCGACATCGCCGGATCATTGATTTCTGTATGCGACAAGCCAGTTTCGTGTTCCCGCTCATGCTGAGCCTGTCGAAGCATGCCCGTTTGCCCTTCGACGAGTTCAGGGCAAACGGGCATGCATCGTTTTTCAGGACCAACCGAAGAGAAGCCCCCCGTTTCCAACAGTTTCCTAGATGATCCTGATGGCGAAGGCGGGGCAGCCGGGGGCGCAGTAGCCGCAGACGATGCATTTCTTTTCGTCGATAGCGGGCGCTTTTTTTCCATCCTGGAACGAAAGGGCTTTCTGCTGGCAAAGGCTGATGCACAGGCCGCAATGACGGCAGAGGGCCTCGTTGATGAAGAGGCGGCGCTGCTGGCGCATCGCCCGCCGTTCGAGATCGGGTTCGACAGGATTATTGGATGCCGTCGCGACGTTCATCTCCAACTCTGCGGTTCCGGTCATCCCGACGACGATCGCGTCGACTTCGGATCGGCCGAGAACCCATTCCAGGGCGGCTTTCGCGTCGCCCCGCAGGTGCCCGCCGCCGAGGGGTTTCATGGCATACACCCCTTTTCCCTGTCGTTTTGCCCCAGCAAGCACAGCCAGCATCGCGTCGAGCGACTCGTCGATGATGCCGAAACCGTCGCGGTTCAGCATTGGGTGAAGCACGTCGATGCGCGGGTCGGAGGCGAGAAGCCGCATCACCCCGACGAAATGGGAACTTGCGCCGATCGCGTGAACACGCCCGGCCCGTTTGGCTGCCAACAGGGCGTTCAGCGCCCCTTCACGCTCGTGGAAATCAGCTTCGTCGCGCACGGCATGGAGAAGAAAAACATCGATGGCTGGCAGGCCGAGGGCGCTCAGCGCCTCGTCGATCGCGGCGTTCATCGTCTCTTCGGTTTTCGCAGCCGACTTGGTCGCGACAATCGGTCGTTCGCCATTCCATCGCCGCAGGGCCGAGGCGACCTGCGGATACGAGCCATACATCTGAGCCGTGTCGATGAACCGGACGCCCGCTTCCAGGGCTTTCAGCAGGAGATCGCCGCCGGCCTCAATGTCGAGCCCACGCTG
>JAGOCE010000364.1 GCA_017998915.1 Candidatus Ozemibacteraceae bacterium | reverse complement strand
GAGAACTCGAGGCCCAGCTTGCCGAGCCGCCGTCCGGGCTCGGCCGCGACGGTATCGCCGATCTGTCCAGACGCCATTCCGAACTCGGAGACGAGATCGGGAAGAAGATGGAACGCTGGGAAGAACGTCAGAAGCTGATCGAGGAATCCGCGCCGGGCGACGGCGCCGGGGCGTAAAGGAGAGAAGCATGGCGGGAACGAATGCGCGTCCCGATCAGGAACTGCTCGAAAAGACGAGGCACAAGGTCGAAGAGCCTCCGATGTTTCGGGTGTTCCTGCTGAATGACGATTACACCACGATGGAGTTCGTCATCGAGGTGCTTCAGAAGGTGTTCCACAAGTCGACCATGGATGCGACGCAGGTCATGCTCCACGTGCACCGGAACGGCCGGGGCATGGCGGGTGTGTACGTGCGCGATATCGCGGAAACCAAGGTCGAGACCGTGAAAGTGATGGCCCGCGAGCGGGGATTCCCCCTCCAGTGTGCGATGGAGAAAGCCTGACATGCCGAAGATCCAGCGTGACCTCGAAATTACGCTTCATTCCGTCATCCGCGAGGCCAGCGACCGGCGCGACGAATACCTGACGCCCGAGCACATCCTGTACGGCTGCCTGTTCGACGGCCTCGGTCGAGAGATCCTGCGCGCGTGCGGCGGGAACATCGACCGCATGAAGAAGGCCCTCGAGGATTTCTTCGCCGACAAGGTGCCGAAACTGCCGGCCGATTCGGATCTCGACCCCCAGCCCACCGTGGGTTTCGAGCGGGTCATCCAGCGCGCCCTTCTGCACGTTCAGGCCGCCGAGAAGGAAGAGGCCGACGCCGGCGACGTTCTCGCCGCCATCCTCCAGGAAACGGATTCCCATGCCGTGAAGATCCTGACGGTGGAAGAAATATCCCGACTTGATATTCTTGAATATATATCGCACGGTGTGTCGAAGGCCGACGAGTATGACGGGCCGGAATCCCCGCGCGATGCGGAAGATGACGAAGGAACCAGGCCCGGCGGCGAGCTTCCGGCGGGAGGGGAAGAGCCCGGCGAGAAGCCGGTGAAAGACCCCCTGGGCCAGTTCGCCCAGTGTCTGAACGAGAAAGCCGCCGCCGGCCAGATCGACCCGCTGGTGGGGCGTCACTCCGAGCTTCAGCGTGCCATCACCGTCCTGGCGCGCAGGCGGAAGAACAACGTCGTGTTCGTCGGCGAGCCCGGGGTGGGCAAGACGGCGATCGTCGAAGGGCTGGCCCGGATGATCCAGGAGGAGAAAGTGCCTCCGACTCTTGCCGGGTTCCGCGTTTTCGCGCTCGACATGGGTGCCCTGCTTGCGGGAACCAGATACCGTGGAGACTTCGAGGCCCGGCTGAAAGCCGTCATCAAGGCGCTCGAGAAGCAGGAGAAGGTCATCCTGTTCGTCGACGAGATTCACACGATCGTCGGGGCAGGCTCGGTGAGCGGCGGCTCGATGGACGCGGCGAACCTGCTCAAGCCCCTGCTGAACAGCGGGCGGGTGCGATGCATCGGCACGAGCACCTACGAGGAGTTCAAGAATCATTTCGAGAAGGACCGGGCGTTCGCGCGCCGGTTCCAGAAGATCGACCTCGCCGAGCCGACGAAGGCCGAGGCCCTGCGCGTCCTGCACGGGCTTCGGGGCTCGTACGAGACGTTTCACGGTGTGACCTATACCAACGCCGCCCTGAAAGCCGCGGTGGACCTTGCGGCCCGCCATCTCACCGAGAAGTTCCTTCCGGACAAGGCGATCGACCTGATCGACGAGGCGGCTGCCCTGCACAAGCTGTCGCCGAAATACGAGAAACGAAAGACCGTGCGCGTGCGGGACATCGAGAAAGCCGTCTCACGCATGGCACGCATTCCGGCGGCCCGGGTCTCGACGTCCGATGCCGACCGTCTCAAGGCGCTCGACGACGTGCTCCGGGGCGTCATCTTCGGCCAGGACGAGGCGATCAAGGCTCTCGTGACCTGCATCAAGCGCTCGCGCGCCGGGCTGGGTGGCGAACGCCGTCCAGTCGGATGTTTCCTGTTCGCCGGGCCCACGGGCGTCGGCAAGACCGAGGTGTCGCGCCAGATGGCGCAGGCGCTCGGCGTCTCGTTCCTTCGGTTCGATATGAGCGAGTATATGGAAAAACATGCCGTCTCCCGCCTGATCGGCGCTCCCCCGGGCTACGTTGGGTTCGAGCAGGGCGGCCAGCTCACCGATGCGATCCGCAAACAGCCCAACTGCGTGCTGCTGCTCGACGAGATCGAGAAGGCTCATCAGGATATATACGGCATTCTCCTGCAGGTGATGGACGACGCGACGCTTACCGACAACACCGGCCGCAAAGCCGATTTCCGGCACGTCATCCTGGTGATGACCTCGAACGCCGGCGCCCGGGAGATGAGCAAGGGCGCGATCGGCTTCGGCGACCAGAGCGGCCACGTCCAGTGGCGCGGCCGCGAGGCTGTCGAGAAGGCCTTCAGCCCCGAGTTCCGCAACCGGCTCGACGCCATCATCCATTTCAACGCGCTCAACCGCGACGTCATGCGGCGCATCGTCGATAAATTGATCGGTGAGCTGAACTGTCAGCTGGCAGAGAAGAAGGTCTCGCTGGTCATCACCGACGCCCTGCGCGATCACCTCGCCGTCAAGGGCCACGACCCGCGATTCGGCGCCCGCCCCCTCGGCCGCGTCATCCAGCGCGAGATCAAGGATGAGCTTGCCGACCGCATCCTGTTCGGCGAACTGAAGAATGGCGGCACCGCACAGCTCGACTTCGCAGACGGTGCAATCACCTTCACCTGCACTCCTGCCGACCCCGGAACGTCCTGAATCTGCCATCATGGGCGTGAACAACCGATGAAACATTCGGTTCCGGGGCGATTTCCTGGATCACGCCATGGCTCCGACCTTGACGGAGCATTCGTGTAGGGGCGGGTTTCAAACCCGCCCGTCTACGCTCCCAATATGCCGTCTTGGAATTCGCCGCTTGACAGAACTCGAGTATTTGCGTATTTTGGAAAACATGAAACATGACGCGTGTTGCGATCCCAGAAAACTTCGGCGGCCGGTGCAGATCCTGAAGGCCCTTGCACATCCGGTCAGGCTGTACCTCGTCATGGAACTGGCCCGCGGCGAGAAGTGCGTCTGCGAGCTGACCGATCAGGTCTGCTGCGACGTGTCGACGGTTTCCAGGCATCTCAGCCAGTTGAAGAATGCCGGCATCGTCGAGGATGACAAACGCGGCCTGCAGGTGTTCTACAGGCTTCGCGCCCCCTGCATCATCGAGTTCATCTCCTGCCTTGGCCAGGTGCCGCTTGGCCATTCCGACCTCACCGACGCGGCGTCGGCCGCCGTGATGAACGAGATGTGCGGTATCTCCGCTTCGCGACGGAAAACGGCCGGCACCAGACAGCGCCGTTGCCCGGCGAAGCCCTCGTGACGCTCCATTCGACACTCCCCTGAAGACACAGCACAGAGAAACGGAAGGCCCCGCATGAACTGGAAGGAAAACTGGAAAACGCTCGTGGCAATGATCGCCGTGTTCCTCGGCTGCTACTATCTGCCGATCGGCACCCCGCGATTCGACAATGCCGTTATGGAATCCCTGCATCTCCTGAAATGGTATGCGCGCGAACATGTCGTGCTCTGCCTCGTGCCCGCCTTCTTTATAGCTGGTGCTATAACCGTGTTCGTCAGCCAGGCGTCGGTCATGAAATATCTCGGGCCCGGCGCGAACCGGTTGCTTGCATACTCCGTTGCGTCCGTCTCCGGCACGATCCTCGCCGTCTGCTCCTGCACGATCCTGCCGCTGTTCAACGGCATCTACCGCATGGGGGCGGGTCTCGGGCCGGCGGTCACGTTCCTGTACTCCGGCCCCGCCATCAACGTGCTGGCGATCATCCTGACCGCGCGCATCCTCGGGTTCAACCTCGGCCTGGCCCGCGCCGTCGGCGCCGTCAGCATGAGCATCCTCATCGGCCTGATCATGGCCTGGATCTTCCGCGAGGAGGAACGCCAGAAGCTGGCGGCAGCACCCGTGATGGTCGAGGATGACGGCGGCAGAACGCTTTCCCAGCAGATGGTCTTCTTTGCCTCCCTCGTCGGGATTCTCGTGTTCGCGAACTGGGCGAAGCCGGCCGACGAAACCGGCATCTGGCATGCGATCTGGGGCGTGAAATGGCATGTCGCCTCGGGGAGCGCGGGTGTGCTGGGTTTCGCTCTGTGGGCCTGGTTCGGGCTTGAGGGCTGGAAAATGCTTCTCACCGGTGCGGGAATCGGCGTTGCGGCGTTTGCCGTTCCGGGCGAGCCGATGGTGCCGTTCGTGACGGGGGTGACCCTGCTGTCTCTCTTCACCAGCACGCACAAAGGCGATGGCGCCGACTGGTTCAACGCATCCTGGGAAAACGCCATT